>JAZUHD010000011.1:0-9053 GCA_045641545.1 Candidatus Nanosyncoccus sp. | reverse complement strand
GACGGAGCTGACGAACATTTCATAAGCAATAGCGCACTTTTCGACGCAGGCCTTGTTTTTGGTTATGTCACGGAAATCGTTTGAACCGCCAACGCCAAGCAAGCCGCAATGCTTATTTAAAAGCTCCTCAACTTCAGAGTCGGAATATCCGCTTTCTCTCTTAATAGCGAAGACTGCGGATGGGTCAATACTTCCGCATCTTGTGGCCATCATTAACCCTTCGAGCGGGGTATAACCCATTGTTGTATCGAAACTTCTGCCTTTTCTCAAAGCAGTCACCGAACAGCCAGAACCAATATGACACACGACAATATCCGTGCTCATCAGACCGGCTTCGAGAAGCTGGCTCGAAATCGATTGCATAGAGAGACCGTGCGCGCCAAACTTCTTAATCTCAAATTTATCTGCAAAATCTGTATCGATTGCATAATATTTGTTGAGATCAGGTCTGGTTGTGTGGAATTTGGAATCGGAAATTGCCATTATTTTTGCTTCGGGAAAAACTGCCTTGAGAGCATTAATTTCGCTTATGGCGACGGGTACATGAAGTGGGGATCTCTGTTCGATTTTTCTAAGTTCGCTCATGCAAGCGTCATCGATGATGTGGTCCTCAGTAAAATAATTACCTGTAGCAACGATTCTGAAAAGAATCTGATCAATCTGTGAAGAAAGATGCAGCTCGTTGTCAATCAGGTATTTTAATGCTCTCGAGGAGTCATCGAGCGATTTGAAGAAATCGCCCACAAAAGTCTCTACCTTGCCATCCACTGTGATTTCACAGCGCGGATCGCCGCTGTTGGGGTCGAAAAGAAAATCTGCCTTTTTTACGTCTCCATCATAGAGGGCGTACTTCCTGGAATTTGATCCAGGATTTGAAACCAATGTAAACACATTAATACCTCCTTTTAAAGTTCGAAATTTTTCAATAAATTTTCCAATATTATATCAGAAAGTTTAAAAAAAGTAAAATCTATATTTTAATATAAGCGAAAATATGCTATAATACAGATATGAAAACCGTTTATCTTGGTATGTCTGGCGGTGTCGATTCTTCCGTTTCGGCTGTTCTTTTGAAGGAAGCAGGATATAGAGTCGTTGGCGTCTATATGAAAAACTGGTCAAAAGATCTGCCGGGAATGAAATGCCCTTGGGCTGAAGATTTGGCTGATGCAAAACGCGTCGCCACGAAACTCGACATAGATTTTGAAGTCTGGGATTTTGAAAGCAAATACAAACAAAAAGTTGTCGACTATATGCTCGAAGAATTCAAAAAAGGGAACACTCCGAATCCAGACATCATGTGTAACCAAGAAATAAAATTCAAACTTTTCTATGATATTGCTCGCGAAAAAGGCGCAGACTATATTGCGACCGGACATTACGCGCAAATAGGATTCGATGATGGGGTGGCACAAGACGCTCTTCTCCGAAAGTATCCGGAGGTTACGACCGAGGACAAGGGGGCGAGTCCTGTGACGACGGGTACAAGCAACCCGTCTTTCGGAAAGAGCGTTCGTGACAGGACCCCAAGCAAGGAACATCTGCTCCGCGCAGTCGATGAAAACAAGGATCAAACATATTTCCTCTATCGAATTTCCGAAGACGCAATTGCTCACACTCTTTTTCCAATCGGCGGCATGAAAAAACCAGACGTAAAAAAGTTAGCAGACGAAAAAGGTCTTGCGAACGCCTACAAAAAGGAGTCGATGGGTGTCTGTTTCGTCGGTGAAGTTGGAATGAAGGATTTTTTGAAAGAATTTTTGCCAGATGCCACAAAATCAGGCGAAATTTGCGAAGTTGAAACTGGAAAAATTCTTGGCTATCACGACGGCGCCATTTTCTACACGATCGGCCAACGCCACGGACTCTATGTTGGCGGCGGCTTGCCATATTATGTCGTCAAAAAAGACCTAGAAAAAAATATCGTCTATGTCTCCAAAAATCTAAACAACGAAGATCTTTGGACGAACAAACTCGAACTGAAAGATATTATTAATCGCACCGGTGAAACAAATTTGAGAGTTCGCCTTCGTCACCGTGCGCCGCTCATTCCTGCAAAACTTGAAGGGGAAAAACTTGTCTTTGAAGAAAAAATCAAACGCCCAGCCGCCGGCCAATCGGTCGTCTTTTATGGCGGCGAAGATTTCATGGTTTGCATCGGTGGCGGCATAATTGAATAGTATATGTTAAAATAAAAATATGAACATTTTTTTACAACCCGATTCCGACGAGAGAATAACTCAAGATAACAATAACGTTGCCGATAATAAACAAATAAGATATATAGCATTAATCTTTTTGCCACTTATCTGTCTTACTATGTTTGCGGTTATTATTATTCTCATGTGTGGCAAAAATGATGATTTTGACAACGAAAAAAACGATAATGATATTCCAATTCTAGATTGTAGACAGCAAGAATATGAAATGATCGGTGATAATATTTTTATTGCATCGAAAGAAATTAACACAAACGAAAGAGAAAAAGAACTAAAAGAATTGCAAGAATATTCTGACATGCTTAAATCCCTATACCCGTCCTACAGTTTTATATATAACAGATATAATGCGACGAAATTTGCTGGCGGATATTTTTATCAATTTTCAAATAATATTATCGATAAAACTTTGACCTACGAATTAGGTGAATTACAAATTGGAGACGGCGACAAACAAATGCAGCTCATACCTAGGGAAATTCAGTTCCATACAGACGACCCATCTCTACGGCAACATTCATCCTATATTCTATTTGGTGATACACTCTTTTCTGATAATGAAGAGCTAGGAGCAAGCTTTGACAGTATAAATGTGCCTGATGACGAGATTGTCAGTATCGTATCCGACTTAAATAAAAAACATGAGAAAGATATCTATCTTGGAAATAATGAATATGTTTGTATGTATGAAAAAACCAGCAAAAACGACCTGTTACTTTTTGAGTTTACTCTTGGCAACGAAAGCAAAATAAAAATAAATGCCAATACGAAAGAAGTCATCGAAGAATATTATTTTAATGGACTCATGGTTGACTAAAGCAATTAGTTGATAAGAATATCACACAATCTTATTCGTTGTGATTTTTCAATTTAGTAAATCAGAAGTAACTTATCTTGGGACGAGATGGCCAGATGTGACGACTATCCTATTGTGCGCTCGAACGTTATCCATCCGCGGCGGAATTCATATTCTGCGTTTGAAAAAACGTCCGTCTCTACTAGCCTGGAGATAAAATTAATAACCGGGTATCCATTATAATTCCGGTCATAGAGATAATCATCGAGATAATCAAGAAGCGCCGCCTCCCTCAATGGTCCAATAGAATGAACATAATGAATCGTGTGATTTCTTGCCATCGAGACAAGATCTTCGTCTGAATATTCCAGGAAGAAACACTTAAGATTTTCTGGCAAATTCTCTTTCAAACCAGAGATATTTTTAATGCTTTTGATTTTTTTTGATGTCCACAAAAATTCATCCTTTCCCAAAGTACTCGCAAATGCGGCAAATAAACCATAACATAATATACAAGATAAGTAAAATACGCGTAGTCTATTGGGTTGCAAGGAATAATATTTACAAGAAATATACTATAATGCTTTCCACAAATATAGACGAAATTCGTCAAAAAATCTAGATAATTAAGCAAAAAATCACAAGACGGGAAGACGAGTATTAATAAATATCGAAATATGGATCCAAACGGCAATAACTATCTCACTATAAGTTCAGATAATTTCTCTTTTTGTTCTATTTCTGACTTAGCAAAAACTTTTGCATACTTAAGAGAATTCTGTGATGCAAAAATGTCAAATCCGTCCGTGCTCTATAGATAATAATTTTTATGTATAATTAAGGCGCTATTTTCTTGACGGAGTTATGTGAAAGAGCGTATTATGAAAGCATAAAGATTTAAAAGAAAGGCGAATATGGACGCAAATCCACAACCAGAAGCACAACCACAATCTGAGGCTCAGCCACAGCCAGCTAGGTCAACAGTTGATCAGCCAGAATCAACCCAAGCTTCAATTCAAACTCAATCCACAATGCAAGACACTCAGGAGAATCGGCCATTAATTTCTCAGTCCCAATCAGCGCAAAACGTCTCAGATGGTAAAAAGATAATAAATGAAAAAAATGTTACCTTTGCTTTTATTCTCTCGATCATAAATTTAGTTCTTTCGTTTTTTGGTTATTTTTTAGGAGCGCTTTTATTAATACCGGGCATTATTTTTGCTATCAAAGGAATCAAAAGTACAAAAAAAGGTTTAGCAATTACTTCACTGGTTCTTTTTGGTGTGTCAATTTTTATAATAGCGTTTCAAATAATTGTGCTCCTAGGTGAATAATATGAATCCAAAAATATACTCGATTATCCCGAAAAATAGATATTCAAATACTGCACTGAATAAAACGGTCGCAATTAGCTCGCTGGTTTTAGTTCTAATAATAACAATAATAATTATACTTGCTGCGGGAGATCTGATCGATGATGGTATAATAATTATCGGAATATTTCTTGCTTTTATATGTTTCACTGTTCCACTCGCGATTGTGGCAGCAAAGACTAGTGGAATGGCCCCAAGATTCTATCAATATATTCTAAAAGAGGGAAATAGTTATACTATTTTCTTCAATAAAACAACCGCTAATGCAGCGGCAGCAACAGCAAGCCTAGTGTCTGGCGCGGGAGGAGCTATTGGCGGGGCAGCGGCTATCGCTGGCGTCACATTATTATCCGACCAAGGATCGAAAGATACGTTAGATGCGACGAATATAGAAATGCAGAATCAACTGCTAGAAATTATAAGAACAAATGGCGGAATCCCTGGATTAGAGACAATTCATTATGAAAATGTAAAGTTTCTAAAAGAAAATAAGAAACAACTCTTCTTCCAAGGTGATTTAATTAATAAAAAAGGCCAAAGGAAAACAAATAAAAAATTCGTAATCGGGAAAATTTACGCAAATTACGAAGAGCTCAAAACTATATAAATAAAAACATCGCCCAAAATATATTACAGATTAAAATATGTTATAATATTTTTCATGAATGCAAACGAAATCCGTCAAAAATTTTTAGATTTTCAAGTTAAAAAAGGCCACAAAATCATTGCGCCAGCGCCTCTGGTTCTCGAAAATGATCCAACCACGCTTTTTACTGGCTCCGGAATGCAACCACTTTTGCCTTACTTGCTTGGCAAGACCCACCCAGACGGCACCCGATTGACAGATTCTCAACCATCTCTTCGTTTGCAAGATATTGAAGATGTTGGCGATCCGCGTCATACAACCGTTTTTGAAATGCTCGGTAACTGGTCGCTTGGAGACTATTTTAAGCGCGAGCAAATAGAAAATATGTTTGAGTTCCTGACAAAAGAAGTTGGTCTGAATCCAGAAAAAATTTATGTCACTTGCTTTATAGGTAGCGAAAAATACGGTATTCCAAAAGACGAAGAAGTAGCAAAGATCTGGCAAGAAGTCTTTGCGAGTGTTGGCATCGACGCAAAAATCGCCGAAATTGGCTCAGCCAAAGACGGAGATGAACGGGGAATCAAAGAAGGTGAACGCATTTTCTTCTATGATGATAAGGAAAACTGGTGGAGCCGTGGCGGCGGAATTGAAACTACTCCGCTTGGCGATCCTTGCGGTCCAGACTCTGAACTCTTCTATGATTTTGGTGAAGATAAACAAGATGTTGCAAAATATGGCAAGTCTCACCCCGCTTCTGATGGTGCTCGTTTTATGGAAATCGGCAATCAGGTTTTTATGCAATATCGCAGAAATGATGACGGGACTTTCTCTGAACTTGAAAAGAAAAACGTTGACTTTGGTGGTGGTCTCGAGAGGATTGCTGCCGCAGCGATTGACAGCTTTGATGTTTTCCGTACGTCTTTAATGAAACCAATTACTGATAAAATCGAAGAAATTTCTGGTAAAAAATATGAAAACAATACCGATGAAATGCGCATTATTACCGATCACCTCCGCGGGGCCTATCTTCTTTCTGCTCAAGGCCTTGTCCCGTCTAATAAGCAACAAGGTTATGCTCTTCGTCGCCTAATTCGTCGTGCCATCCTTAAGGCACTCGATCTCGGCATTGAACAAAATTTCCTTTCCGAAATCATTCCAATCATTTCGGAAAACTACAAAACTCTCCCAGATTCGATTTTGACTAATCGTAATGATGTTGAGAAGGTTCTATTGAAAGAAGAGTCGGCCTTCCGCCACACCTTGAATAAAGGCTTGAAAGAACTTCATAGAATGAAAGATAATGTCTTGACTGGCGTAGAACTTTTCAAACTCCAAGACACTTATGGTTTTCCTCTTGAACTTTCCGTTGAAGAAGCTTTCAAAGAAAATATCAAACTTTCCGAGAATTGGCGCAAAGAGTTCGATGACGCCTTGAATGAGCAACGAGAGCGCTCAAAAACCGCATCGAAAGGCATGTTTAAGGGTGGCCTCGAAGACCACGGTGAACAAACCGTAAAATATCACACAGCTTGCCATCTTCTTCTCGCTGCTCTCCAAAAGCACATCGATGCTGACATCTGTCAAAAAGGCTCAAATATCACCTCCGAACGTGTTCGCTTTGATTTTAATGTTGACCACAAACTTGAAAAAGACGAACTTGAAAAAGTCGAAAACCAAGTCAACGAATGGATTTTCGCCGATTTGCCGGTCGTTTCTGCCGAGTATGAGAAGAATTTTGCCAAAAACGAATTAGGAGCGCATGGTCAATTCTGGGACAAATATCCTGAAATGCTCACCGTCTATACCATAGGCGATGAAAAATCCCCAATTTCCCGCGAAGTCTGTGGCGGTCCACACGTAAAGCATACTGGCGAACTTGGTCATTTTAAAATCATCAAAGAAGAGTCGTCTTCTGCTGGAGTTAGAAGAATCAAGGCGATTCTTGAATAAACTTATGTTATAATAAAAGCATGAGTCATCTTTCGAAAAACAACACTATTCTTGGATTGGATATTGGCACCCATTCCGTCAAAGCAGTTCTTGTCACGAAAACCAAAGACGGCGATTTGGAGATTCTTGGCGCTGCCATTAAGGAACAGGAACCAGGAGCGATGCGTTCTGGTGTTATTATTAACGCACCGTTAGTGGAAAAAACTTGCGACGATGCAATCCGCGAAGTCGAAGATAAATCCGGGGCAACAGCCAGTAAAGTCGTTGTTGGTATTGCCGGGGAGCTAATAAAAAGCCAGACTTCTCGCATTCATTACACTCGTTCAGATGGTGACAAACGTTTTACTGATATCGAAATGTTTAATATCGTCAGCAAAGTAGAAAGTACGGCTGTCGAAAATGCCAAGCGAGAAATCGCTTTCGAAATGGATAATCCAGTTGCTGAAGCAGAGTTAATTGACTCGACTTTGATTTCCGCAAAAATTGATGGACACAAGGTTGATGATTTGGTTGGAGAAACTGGATCGGATGTTGTTATTGAATATTACACCGCGGTCGCCCCGAGCACCTACGTCCGTGCCATTCAAAAGGCTTGCAAAGATTTAAAGCTCGACTTAGTCTCGATTTCTGTTGACCAATATGCAATCTGTCGAGCAATTCTTAGCGAACAAGAAGAAAAAGAATCGTTTATTCTCATGGATATTGGAGACAGCAACACGAATCTCGCTGTCGTAGAAGACGGTTCTGTTCGTGGCACTGAGTCATTTGGTATTGGTGCAAAAAGTATAAAAAAAGATTTTTCGATTTGGCTCTCCGGCCTAAAGATTGCTCTTACCGATTTTCCCAGAATTGACATCTTGCCGTGTCGAATTGTCCTCTGCGGCGGCGGTGCGGAAAACTCTGATCTCCAAGAAACCCTCGCTTTGACACGGTGGTTTGAAGATTTGCCATTTGAACAACGTCCAATTATTGAAACCCTAGATTCGTCGGTATTATCCAATATAGACAGTGAAATGAATTTGTCGTTTGCTACGGCGCTCAGCCTCGCACGTATCGGACTGAAATAAACCCCGGCCCCATGTATATATCTGTCAAAAAATCCCTCACCTAGGGGGATTTTTATATTTTGAATTCAACGAATTTTCCAGGCTCTAGACCAGATAGCTGATATTTCCCAAACGCTTTTCTTTCGAGCTCAACAACCGAATAGCCAAGCGCTTCGAAGGTTCGGCGAATTTGTCTATTCCGCCCTTCGCTCATTGTGACTTGAAATTTTGTTCTTTCATCATTCAGTTTAACTAGACCTAGCTTAGAAATTCCGTCTCCGATTTCAATGCCGTAATCAGAAATCATTTGTTGGTGAAGTGGCTCGAGTGCACGATTTAATCTAACATCATAAACCTTCATCTTATAAAATCTTGGATGTGTCATCTGAAATGCAAAGTCGCCGTCATTTGTGAGAAGAATAATGCCAGAAGAATCTTTATCCAACCGACCAACAGTTTTTAACGACTTGTATTTTTCGGGTAAAAGATCGTAAAGTGTAGGGTTCTCGCCCTGTTGTTTTCTTGAACAAACATATCCAACGGGCTTATTTAAAGCAATGTAAAGAAATTGCGGTTCAAAACCGACTGTTTTTTCATTATAGCATACTTCATCGTTCTTGTCAACTCTTTGACCAATAATGGCAGCTTTTTTGTTAATAAAAACCTCACCGCGAGAGATTAAATCGTCTGCCTCGCGGCGGGAAATACCAAGCCTTTCGGCAAGAAATTTATTGAGCCGGATTGATTCCATTTAATGGGCTTTCTGGAACAGGCTGTGCTGGCTGAGCTGGTTGTATAGGTTGAACTGTTGGAACAGGCTGTGAAACTGGAGGTTGAACAGGAGCGGCCGGTTGTGCGGGTGGCACCGGAGGAACCGGAGCTGATTGAGTAGGAGCTGGTTGAGTAGGAGCTGGTTGTGGAGCGACGGGTGCTTGCATCGTTTCAAGATTAAAAACGGGTTGAGCTGGAGTGGTCGGCGCAGCTTCGACAGGAGCAGGAGCAGTAACAACTTTGTCGCCAAGAACTTCGTGGATTGAATTAATGACATCTTCAATGCCGACCTGGGATTTGACGAGGTACTTA
>JAZUHD010000010.1:0-31436 GCA_045641545.1 Candidatus Nanosyncoccus sp. | reverse complement strand
AAAGATCAAGTACTTTTTCAGAATCTCCAACCTGTTTTTTAATCTCCTCAAGCGCCATCTGGTAAACCGGCAGGTTAATCTGAAAAAAACCATTTGGCGAATAATTATAAGAAACTCCAAAAATTTCATCCGACAAGGAAGGAAATTCTGGATGTGCTTTTCCATTCTCGTAGAGCCCGCCAGAGACCTCTCCAATCTGAGACGCGCGTAGAAGCAAGCTTTGATACTTCCGTGCCTCTTCGTGCCTCTCATTGAGTTCTGAGACAATTTTTTCAGCCGATTCGTAGATTTCCGGCCGTTCAATCGAACTTTGAGAAATCGGCACCTTTCGATGCGACCCCCGTTGATGAAATGCTAGTTTAATTTTTTCCTCATCAACATCCCAATAAAGCGCATATTCCATCTTATTCCGATAATTCCACTCTTTTCCATCCGTCATAACCTCTGGCAAAGAAACATCAATGTTATTCTGTCGAAAAACTTCTCGGACAATTTCCGCCTTAGTCTTTAATTCAAAATCATAGTCAAAGACTTGCCACGGAGAAGTCGAAAGGAAACATTCGTCCTTCGGCTCAACTCGATGCTCAGATTTATTTGAAATTTTTGTTGCAATTCCTTCCAAATACTTCAATTTTTTCTTCGTAATTTCAAATTCCTCAACTTCCTCTCCAGGAAACGCATTCCACAAAAAAACCTTCCTCCCGTCTGCATTCGTCCCAAGCCCCTGTCCTCCAGGCACAATTTTCTCAATTTTCATATCTGTTATTCTAACATAAATTCAATATTAATCAAACAAAAAAGGGTCCAAAAACCCTCATCCTATCATAATATCACGCTTATGCAAAATTGTCAAGGTTTGGCTGGACCGGCAGGATTCGAACCTGCGAATGCTGGGACCAAAACCCAGTGCCTTACCGCTTGGCGACGGTCCAATACCGAATCATTATATCACATTTTCTCAATATTAAAAGATTAATTAGAAGATAAAGTTAATCTACCTAACAGCCAAATACCATTTTTTAGTCGGCTCATAAAAAACAACATCCTCACTCACCCTTGCCTCATATGCATCAGATTTATTATCCCATCCCCCCACAGAAGCACAACGATACCCATTTCCAAGATCATCACCAATACTTGGTTCATTCATCACGGATTCCCCGGCCACACTATCATCTTCACTGTTAGGTTTCATCTGTGAACTATCTTGGCTCAAAATATCTCCCTCGCTACCTTCGCCGTCAGCCATCACTTCAGATTCGTTTTTGGTTCGTATTTTTATTTCGTTAAACATCCTCACGTCCTGGGTTAATCTTCCATATTGGTTAGAAAGAGTATTAAGATATTTTACAGCATCTAATCGAGATTGTTGTTCACCATACATTGCTTTCTTAAATGCCGCCATATCTCGAACATATTCAGCTCTCTTCGCTTTACTCCCTTCAGAATTCAATGGCTCACCAACTAACCCTATCTTACTTAAAAAAGCTTCAGAATCAACATCGAAATCAAGAGCAGAAGGATATCTCTGCAAAAAAGCCTTATATGAATTGCCATCTGCGTTGTTTGGCTTATTAAAATCACCTCCAGAAAACATTTCAAGAATCCTCTTTGAATGCATCATGGTCGTCTCATCCATTTTAGAAAAACTAAGATTAAATTGAGCATTGCAAGCCATGCTCCACGCATCTTGGCCACTATCAAGCCCGTGATAACCATCGCGAAGCGCTTCAGCTGGAGTTTTAACACTTTTAATATAATCAGCAATTTTCGCATCGGAAATTAATTCGCTCTTCCTCAGGTCATAATAAAATTGCAGCGGATCTTCACCGGCAAACACGCCTCTAGATAAAAGCTTGTTTTTTGCATCCTCAGTCAATTTCTGAGCACTATTAACAACCAACTGATCAAATTTCCTTCGTTCTTGTTCTTCGCGTGCCCTTTCCGGATTAAAAGGCTCAAAATCATTGTTATATTCAATATAATCCCCAGATTGGTTTCCAAAATTCTCGTGGTTATTCATAATTTTAATTCTAACATATCTTTTTATTTTCAACCAGCTATTTAGATTGAAATTAGCACTCTCACCTTGCAAGTGCTAATTTTTGTGCTATCATAGGGATAGAAAAGGAGATAATATGACATTAAAACCTCTAAAAGACCGTGTTGTTGCAAAAAAAGAACAACCACAAGATAAAACCGCGTCCGGCATTCTCCTCGGCGAAGCAAAAAAAGAACCAGCTTATGCCGTTGTTGAATCAGTAGGACCAGAAGTTAAAGAAATTAAGGTTGGCGACAAAATCATCACCAAAGATTACTCCGCCACCGAAGTCAAAATTGACAATATTGATTATATTATTATTAAAGAAGAAGATATTCTTGCAACCCTATAAAAGGAAATTATGGCAAAAAAAATTTTTTACGAAGCAGAAGCCAGAGAAAAAGTTCTCTCTGGAGCAAAACAACTTTATGACGCCGTAAAGGTGACGTTTGGTCCAAAAGGCCAAAACGTTATCATCGAAAAGTCCTACGGCTCACCAGTTATTACTCATGACGGCGTTACTGTCGCTGAAGCCGTCGATCTTGGCTCAACCGAAGAAAATCTTGGCGAACAAATTGGCGCAAAACTCATCAAAAATGCCGCCCAAAAGCTCAACAAAGTTGCTGGCGACGGCACCACAACCGTCACAGTTCTCACCTATAACATCCTCGCCGAAGCCAACAAACTTATCACCGCTGGCATTAATCCAATGGAGCTCCGAAAGGGAATCGAAAAAGCGGGATCAGAAATCATCAAAGGAATTGATGAGCTTGCAGAAAAAATCGACGGTAACAATAAAAAAGTTGCCGAAGTTGCCACGATTTCCGCTGGCGATGCTGGGATCGGAAAACTCATTGCCGACGTCATTTCGAAAATCGGTAAAGACGGAGTCGTAACAGTCGAAGCTGGACAAGGTCTAGAAATGGAACAAGAAATCGACGAAGGTTTTTCCTACGTCAAAGGCTTCTCGTCTCCATTTTTTGTCACAGACGTAAATCGTCAAGAAGCAATTTTTGATAAACCACTCATTTTAATAACTGACAAAAAACTTTCAAGTAGCAACGACATTCTCCCAATCTTGGAAAAATGCGCCGGAGCCGGCAAAAAAGATTTGGTTATTATTGCCGAAGAAGTCGATGGCGAAGCACTTTCGCTTCTCGTACTCAACAAACTCAAAGGCGTTTTCAACTCTCTTGTCCTCAAAGCCCCGTCATTCGGCGACCGCAGAAAAGAAATCATGGAAGATATCGCCATTCTAACCGATGCAACTGTCATTTCAAGCGATAAGGGTCTCAATATCGAAGAAGTTGGTCTCGAAGTTCTTGGTTCGGCTCAAAAAGTCATCGCAACCAAAGATGAAACAACAATTATTAAAGGCGCAGGAGACAAGTCGGCAGTTCAAAATAGAATCGATTTAATCAATTCCCAAAAAGCCCTTGCAAATTCCGATTATGAAAAAGGTGAATTTGAAAAACGCGCAGCTGCCCTCTCTGGAAAAGTTGCCGTCATCAAAGTTGGCGGAGCTTCAGAAACCGAAATTGACGAGAAAAAATTCCGCGTCGATGATGCAGTTGCCGCCACAAAAGCTGCTCTTTCTGAAGGGATCGTCACCGGTGGAGGTGTAACATTGGTTAATCTTGCAGAAAAACTCGACGAAAAAGACGCGGGAGCAAAAATAGTCAAGAATGCACTCAAAGCACCATTCCGTCATATTACGCAAAACGCTGGATTAAACTCCGAGGCATTACTTGCTCAAGTAGAAAATGCTAAGCCCGGCCAGGGAATCAACGTTATGACTCCAGAAAAAGGCCTTATCGATCTCAAAAAGGCAGGCGTCATTGATCCAGCCCGAGTTACGCGCGAAGCAATCCAAAACGCAATCAGTATTGCGGCAACAGCAATCACTATGGGCGCCCTCATCGTGGACGTCCCAGAAAAGGAAACCGGAAATCCATCCACAGATATGGGTATGTATTAAAAATAGCTCCCCTTACGGGGAGTTATTTTTTTGAACCTTTATTTTTCTTTTAAAACCGACCTAAAGCTTATTAATTGCTTCAACAAGCTTCATAAGGCAATCACCCTTTTCTACTGCATCAGGAATCATCTTTGCAGCGTCAAGAGCTACAGATGTTGCACCTTTATCGCCAGTTTTTTCAATGACTGTCATACAAATATCGTATTTCTGACGAGGATTTACATTCATCGATGGAAGAAGCGGATAAAGTTCAATAAGAGCAGCAGTCTTTACGGCTTCCAAATCGCCACCGACATTAATTGCTGTAGGTGTCGCGACATTCACCTCGGTAGGAGCTGGGGCCCCACTCAAATCTACTGGGGCACTAGCCAAAGCAGGCTCAGCTGCAGGCATACTATAATCCGTAACAGAATTATTATCAGCAGGCATCTCAGGAGCAGCGGCTGCCGCAGGATTAGCCAAGTCTGTAGGCATCGCCATTGAAGCATCTGGAGTTGGCGGAACACCAAAAATATCTGCAGACACACCAGCATTTGCATCGGGAGTTTCCATAAAATTCATATTAGTATTAGCCGCCACATTACTGCTCGCTACCAAATCATCTGGCAAAGAAACAGAAGCGACACCAGTATCCGCTACGTCAGTAGTAGCGTTATCACTAACAGTATTATCGCCATTAGTAATATCATCAATTGCTTTTTGCAATTCGTCGTTGCTCATAGCCACCCTTCTTTATTATTAAACTTATGTTTAGTTTATCACGTTTATTCTAAATTCGCAAGAAATTTACGACTTTATCCAAAAAATCTAATTTAACTTCCTCCATCGGAAGTCTCGCGCCAAACGCATCAACAATCGCTTCACCATGTTCCTTAGGAAAATATACTTTTACCCCAGGAGAAAAACGTTTTCTTGGCGTAAGAATAATAGCGAAATTCTCCCCTTCTTGAAGCACTCCAAATGCTTTATATTCTTCATAAGGATAAAGTTTATTGCCTTCGGATAAGCCTTTAGTATTCAATGAATAATGTAGCACTCTCGGTGGACGGGTCGAATAAAGCACAAGGGTTATTCCACAAAGAACGACCAATATTGCAAACGACCACCACGAAAAAAGAATTGACAAAGCGATCAAAATCAAACACACCACAACTAACCCAACATACCATCCAACATTCTTTTCCCGAACAATATATTCCTTCGCTTCCCAATTAACGATATTTTCTTTCTTAGCCATAACCCTATTGTAACACAAGAAAATTCAAAATTCAAAAACAAAAAAATAGGCTCTTGCGAGCATAGCATGGCGGAGGGTAGAGGATTCGAACCTCCGCTGCAGGTTTCCCCACACTAGCGATTTAGCAAACCGCCCCCTTCAGCCACTTGGGTAACCCTCCGTCTCACTCATTTTATCACATTTTTCTCTTTTTTGTTTCAATAAAAAATAGACTTCATTTACCACGACCAAAAGTTTTTTATAAAACCCTTTTCTTTTTGAAACTTTTGTGGTATAATTATAAAAACAATCTAACCGCGAGACAAAGGATGAAAAAAATCGTTAGAATAATTGGACAAGTCTTAACTGGCGCCGCCGCAACAGCTACCCTTTTTGCTGGACGCGCGATGGCCGCTACTAAATTCGAAGAATGTATGAACGCTTCAGAATCAACAAGATGTGCCGTAGAAGCTATCACTCCAGACGGAGTTCCGACCGAATTATTTGGCAATACAGGCATTATCACTAATATTACTAACACGCTTCTAGCTGTCGTCGGCATTATCGCTGTCGTCATGCTCATTTACGGTGGCATCCGTTATATTATTTCAGGTGGCGATCAAAAGAAAGTAACTGACGCAAAAAACACTATCCTTTATGCAATTATCGGTCTTATCATCTCACTTCTCTCCTACGCAATTATCAACTTCGTCCTCAACTCGCTAACAAACGGCGCCATTAGTGCTTAACAGTTGGCTTCTTTCCTTTACGATTAATTGCTAGTACAACGGCAACTAATTTTTTCGCACCGCTATCTTTTAACAACTTTCCTGCTTCAGTCATGCTCGCACCAGTAGTCCAAATATCATCGAAAAGAATATAAGTCCTATTTTTATCAACTTTTCCAGAAAAACCAAAAGCTTCCTTCGCCTGGCGTCGTCTCTGAATCGCATTCGAACCGAGCTGTATTGTATTCTTTTTCCTAAATAATAGTCTCTCGACTTTCCATCCGCGTATTTTAGCCAAATTCTTCGCAACAAGATAAGTATGGTCTAATCCACGTTCTCGAACATGTTTCTTGATTGTCGGCATAGGAACGATTGAAACATCACCAAGAAAATCCGGTAGGAAATCATTCAGAATTTCTGCCAAACTCCTACCCAGTTTTCTAACTCCAAAAAATTTGAATTCTTCCGCCAAAGCACCAATTAGCTCATCGCGATACCCAACTACATATTCCGCAGAAAAGGGAAAAACACACTCGCTACATTTATCAGAAATCACTCGCCCACATTTAGGGCAATGATTTAATTTTTCTTCGATAATGTAATTTTTACAACACTCGCAAAGAATTTCTCCAGTTTTTCCGCAACCCCTGCAATGATAGGGGCAAACCATATCGGGCAAACCACAAAATGTTGTATTTTTTACAATAAAACGCATTTCTCTATTGATTTTACAGTAATCAGCTATTATAATAAAGCTTAATTAACAAAAGTGGAGGTTCAAATATGGCTCGTAATAACGATGACATGCTGATGGAAGATGAATTAGCAGCCGCCTTTTTAGATGACGGCGCCTCTATGGTTGAAGAAGAACAAACGCAAGTTCCTCTTAGCAACGAATCAGAACCATCAGATTTAGGGGGAGAAGATGATGGGTGGGATGAAACCGACGATTTTCCAGGTCAACTTGCAGTTGACGTCTATGAAACCGCCGACAAACTAGTTGTCAAAGCTCGCACTGCCGGAATCAAGAAATCCGACCTAGATGTTAGCATTAGTGACAACATTTTGACAATTTCCGGCATTCTTAGCGGCGGGGAAGACGAACAAACAACCCGCTGGCACATCCAAGAATGCTATTGGGGTGAATTTAGCAGAACGATCGCTCTTCCAGTCCAAGTTCGCGAAGACGAAGTTGAAGCTGAGTTGAAAGATGGCGTCCTCACAATTTCCTTCAATAAGGAAAAAACCGAAGCCCCAAAGAAAATCATGATTAGCTAATCAAAAAACAAAAATAGCCCCAAGGGGGCTATTTTTTATAAACTACATATAAACGTAACCGCAATTTATAATTTACACAAAAAAATACCTCCTTGAAGGGAGATATTTTTCGATAAAGCAAAGCTAAGCAACGTAAGTAGTGCTGACCGAAGCATCATCATCGCCATCACCACCATCAGATGAAAAGATACCGTCAAGTACAAAATTGACGATTGCAGCAGCAAGAAGAGCAATTACTAGACCAATAATACCGTAAAGAATGGTGTCTTTTGCTTTCTTAACTTTTCCAGAATCACCAGCGGAAGTTGTATATTGAATACCGCCTAAAATAATCATAATAGTCGCAATAACACCAATAATTGCCAAAATCCAGTTAAGCGCAGTTTGAACAACATCCCATACCTCAACATCGTTGTTGGATGGAGGCACACAAGTACCATGATTGCTTTCCCAACCGTCAGGACAACCTGGATCAGTAGCAGCGTAAGCTGTAGGAGCAGCAAATGCGAACAGCCCGCCTAGAGCCAAAGCAGTTGCAATTGCAAAAGTACTAATTTTTTTTGTTATTTTCATTATAATACCTTTCTTTATATTTACTAATTTAATAATACCACATTTATTTTTTTTTAAAAGTACTATTCTAATGCTTAACTTTTATCCAAATACTCCTTCCAAAACAAAGTTTA
This sequence comes from Candidatus Nanosyncoccus sp., assembly GCA_045641545.1. GTDB lineage: Bacteria > Patescibacteriota > Saccharimonadia > Saccharimonadales > Saccharimonadaceae > Nanosyncoccus. Next base: position 23,509 of record JAZUHD010000010.1, on the reverse strand, counting down.
CGATGAGTGCGGCAGATAAAGCAATAAATAATCCAATTGCAGCATAAATAATTGCATTCTTCGCCTTCTTTATCTTGCCAGCATCACCGGCAGATGACGAAATAGTAATACCAGCAACAATAATCACAATCGTCGCCACAACTCCTACCGTAACCGACAGAACATTTATTATGCTAGTCGCTATGCCAAAACCATCATCATCTGAGTTGCAAGCCGGGTTACTCGGATCAATCTCGCAAGCCTCATTACCATTCGCTCCAATACTCGCATTATTACCATATATATCATTAAAACCCCCATTAGCAGCAAAAACATAACACGTCCCTAACAAAGGCATAATTAAACAAACAATTAAACTTGATATTAAATTATTTTTTTTCATGCTAGATTGCTCCTATAACAAAATTAGTAATCGCAGCAGCAGCCAAAACAACCACCAAGCCAATAACAGCATAAATTAAAATCTGTCGCCCCTTGCGCACCTTACTGGGATCTCCTGAGGAAACCAAATATTGGTATCCGCCATAAACAATAAAGACCGTAGCAATCACGCCGCCAACAGCATATGCCAAATTTAGCCCACCAGTCAATACCTCATCAGCATTTTCGCTCGGCTTAATAAAGTTCGAAATGGTATTAACCAAAATAGTAGAGGACAGAGAAAGAATAATACCCGCAATCGAAGAAACAAGTGATTTTCTCGCTTTTGCCGCCTTTGAAGGGTCCCCGCCAGACGTCAAAAACGCATAACCCGCATAAATTATAAAGCCAACGGCAATAGTACCAACAACAACAAACAAATCATATACAATATTTAAAATGATTATCCAAACAAATTTTGTAGAGTCCTCATTGTTAGGATCAAGTTTATTAAAGATAACATTACAATCACTATCATGGCTCAGCCCAGCATCCCAAGGTTTCAAAGCCAAAAAAGACCTATTATTAACACATCCATCATCAGCAAACACATAACCAGACAAACTGCTTAAATTAATCACCCCCACCACTGCTAAAACAGCACCAAGAAAACATAAAACTCTTTTCATAAATATTATTATATCACATGTTTCTTACCGAAAAACAAGCATTATTTTATTAAAAATAGATAATACGCACGTTATAAGATAAAAATCCCCAGTAAACCTGTTGACAAAAAAGCTTATGTGTGCTATAATTGCATCAATCTCATCAAGAGAGTGTGTTTTTTGAATATGAGTAATTTTAGAAAAGAAACAAAAAAAATATTTTTCACACATTTTGGCATTCTTTTTGTTTGTTTTTCTTTTCTAACAATCATCCCCGCTCCAGTATACGCCGCCCCACTCACTTCTCTTGAACAAAAACTTGAAGATAATTACACAGAAAACAAAACCACATCAGAAAAACCCAAAGCAGAACAACAAGATATCACAACAGGAAACGGAAATTTTCTCGAAAATCTTGAACAAAAACTTGAAGATAAGTATGTAGAAAACCATGATGTCGAAGTGGGCTCGGTGTGTACGGATCAATCAGGCGCAGTTGGATGGATTATTTGTCCAACAACCGGAGTTGTCGCAAAAGCATCAGATGCAATCTATTCAATGATTGAAGATATCTTAAAAATAAACCCAGCAACCCTTGCTTCAGATTCTACCGTTCATATCATCTGGCAATATGTCCGAGATATTACCAACATTATCTTTATTATATTTTTACTCGTAGTAGTTATCTCCCATCTCACAAATCTCGGTATTTCCAACTACAACCTCAAGAGAATTTTACCTCGCCTTATCGTTGTTGCTATTCTTGTTAATATCAGTTTCGTTGCCTGCCAGCTCGCAGTAGATATCAGTAATATTCTCGGGTCAAGCATTCGAGATACCTTTTATTCAATCGAAGAACAAGCAATATCTCAAGGCGCAAACGTGTCCGCAGACATTTCCTGGGAAAACATCATCGGAGCAGTTACTGGCACCGGAGTTATCACTGGATTAGGCATCACTTTTACTGGCGGATTAAGCACACTCTTCTGGGCGCTCATTCCAGCTTTACTTGGCGCAATCGTATCCGTAATTATTGGTCTAATTACAATTTCATTAAGGCAAGGGCTAGTCATGGTTCTCACCATGATTGCCCCACTTGCCTTTGTTTGCTTCTTATTACCAAACACTGAAGGCTGGTTCAAAAAATGGAAATCCCTCTTTATGAAAATGCTCACTTTTTATCCGATGTTCAGCTTTCTTTTTGGCGCTTCTCATATTGCTGGTTGGGCAATCATTACTTCTTCAACCAACGAAGCTGGTGAAACTTCCGGTTTTGGCATAATTGTCGGCTTAGTTGTTCAAATTTTCCCACTATTCGGCTCGTGGTCTCTCATGAAAATGTCCGGCACTATTCTCGGCACCGTTAATGATAAACTCCATAAAATCTCTGCAAAACCCCTTGCGCAACTCAGTCTTGCGGCCGAGAATCGCAAACTTCAAGCACGCCAAAATTATCTCAATAATTCCAGCAGCATTGGCGCAAACGCTAGAAGATTTGTTGATTACAGATCCGAATTACGCAAAGCAGATACCGCCAACCTAAAAAGTCGCTATGATAACGACATCCAAAGAAGAATAAACAAAAAACTACAAAGCGGTTACAATCCAATAAATCCAGACACCTCCACATTACGAGCCAACAAATATCTCCGCAACGCTAAACAAGCCCGAATTGCCGAAATGCGCAATAGCACATCTGCAAAAGATGTTAGCCATGTTCTAGATAAATATGGAGAATACTATGGCAAAAATTCAACAATCGACAAAAATCTTGGAGACCAATCAGCACAATCATGGCTCGATTTTAACCGCGCCAGCTTTACTCAAGTTGCCGATGAAGAAGCGGATTTCGACTATCTTGTCCAACAATATATCGACATGAACGCGCTTGGTAGCAATAGAAATAATCCGTATTACAAATATTATATCCACTCAGTTAGCCCGGATGGAAAATTCAATGTAATGGGGCAGTTAATTAATAGAGCAACCGCCGTCGAACAAAGACGCCGCCGAGATTACGGCACAATGATTGCAAAATGGAACTTCGATAAAAGAAGTTTTCGTAATATGGCCATTGGCTATTATAACAACGATGACGGATTCGCAACTGACGCAAATGGCAATGACCTCGGAGAAAAACAACCAGGACAATTCCTAGAAACCGATCCAAGCCGACTTGTTCCTTACGACAAAATCGATGAAAATGGCCGCGCCTATTTTGACTGGTATGATCAAGGTAAATTCGTGATGCGCGTATACAGAGACGACTCAGCCTTCATGAAAGAAGCCTTCTCAAACTACGATACGATAATTAACGACCCAGAAAACTCACTATACGGTATTTTGGCCGGAGTTAAAGAGGGGGACATCATGCCAAACGATCCTCGTTTCCAAAATATTGGCCTATCAAAATATGCCACAACGCTCGGGCGTGCCATTCTCGCTGCTGGTTACAAGGAGAAGAACGTAGCATATAGCCCATATATGGCAGAAATGATTAAAAATCGAAGAATAAAAACGACTGGTCAAAACAATATTGCCTGGCTTGATAGCTTCATAAAAGGAGCCAAGGCTGGCGTCTTCTTGACAAACGATCAAGCTTCACTAGAACAATATTGTTGGCTATTGGATCCGAGCAATTTTGCAGAAGCATTCCCCGACCAAGATATAGAAAGCTATCAGGATGTAAACGGAAAAAGCTTAAAAGGTCTAGATGCAGATGGTAATAAAATTGCTCGCGAACTCGCAACCCTAGAGGATAAAAAGCGTTACTTAAAGAACGACTTACTCATGAATGCAATGAATATGATGCTTCAAATGTTTACAAAAAACACGCCGAACATCAGTGAAAACCAAAAAACATCCACGAAAGACAAATTGGTAAAACTCAAATCAACAATTGATAAATGGGTTGAAACCGACGACGGTATCGCATTAGTCAGAGATATAAAAAATAAGAACCCCTATCGCGTTACTAATTCATCGATGGATAGTATAAGAAGCGATATTAGCGATATTTTTAAACTAAATCAGAACTCATCATTGTCCGAAACACTTACCGAAATCGAATCATTTAGAATCAGCGCTAGCAATGCGGATGAATTTAGGAATGAAATTGTCCGAATTCTATCCTCAAATCGTAATTACAGAATGATACAAACTGCTTTCGAAGACTACTGCATAACCAATCCAGACGCATCAAAAGCACAGCTTTATGACTCTCTTATTGAAATTTTCACCACCTTCGATGAAGATAATTAGCATTTGTAATTATTACCATAAACATATATGATATAATATTCATATATGGCGACTTATAAGGTTCCACAAGATGTTGAAGCAGACGATAAACTTCTCGGCCCTTTTTCGTTCCGTCAAGTGATTTATTTATTTATCGTAGCCGGCCTAGGCGGAATTGCATATTTATTATTTGGAATTTTTCCATTACTTGCCATTCTCCCGGTTCCACCAATGATTTTCCTCCTAATCCTTGCGCTCCCGCTTAAAAAAGAACAGCCAATGGAAACATATATTGCAGCCGTTATTAACTTTTATCTAAAACCAACTAAGCGTTTTTGGAACCCGGGGCAGCGTGAATCAACAATCAAAATTACTGCACCGAAAAAAATTGAAGGTCCAAGAATTCGCGCTATTTCAGAAGAAGAAGCAAGTCATCGCCTCTCATTCTTAACTAACATCATTGACTCGAATGGCCAATCAATAAAAGAGGGTTGGAACGGCTCGGTACAAGATGAATATATCGCCGAAGCCGCCGCCACACCCGATATATTTGAAAACTATGATTCGCAAGTCCTTACGAGCAGAGTACAAACCAATACGACCGCAAGTCACGAAGAAGCGCTTGCGAAAATGCGTGCCGCAATCGCAGAAATTGAAGGAACCGAACCAGCTATCCCATCAGCACCGCCAACAGCACCAACCGTCCCTATTTTACCTACGGAGCAACAATCTAAGCCTATGATGCAGCCACAACAACAATATCAACCATTTGCCACAAATACTCCAGCTCAAAACACCATACAATCACCGCTAGCTTCTACAACTCAACAACAATTAACCCAGAATCCACAATTTCCAACGTCACAACCTATGTTCCAGCCCCAACAACCACCCGTCTTGCCGCAACAGCAAATAACTAACCCCGCACAAGCTGCCGCAATGCAACAATTGTCTAATAATAATACATATTCAGTCGAAACTATAGCAAAAGAAGCAAATCGTATACAAAATAGCAACAATGAAACTTACATTTCACTACATTAAGGAGAGAAAATGAATCCACAAACGCAACAACCAAATCAACCAGGAGCAATCCCTCAAAACCCTAATGAATTGATCGCAGTCGAGGGTCAAGCAACGCCAGACATTCCAATCTCCACTCAAACCGCTATTCCGATTTCTGAATTACGCGACAATCTCGTCATTATGAAAGATGGTTCATTTCGTGCGGTTGTGGCATGTAAGTCCATTAACTTCGACCTTATGTCCGAACAGGAAAGAGAAGCTATCGAATATTCCTTTCAGGGTTTTCTCAATTCACTCACATTTACGACCCAAATTCTAATTCGCTCGCAAAGAATTGATATTGGACCATATATTGAGAAACTCATCAAAATTCGTCGAGAAAACGACAATATGCTTCTGGGCGTACTCATGGATGACTACATTAATTTCATCGACATTCTATCGCAAGAAGCAAACATTATGGACAAATCCTTCTTTATTATTATTCCTTTTTATTCCTCGGCAGAAGCAGAAAAACTCGTCCAACAAACAAAAGATTTCTTCAAATCGTTTTCAAAAAATAAAGAGCAGCCAATTACCCACATTGACCGTGCTACCTACGAAAAAGCCGTCACGGAACTTAATAGTCGATGCGATAGTATCATTGCTGGTCTCGCAAATACCGGAATTCAATCCGTACGCCTCAATACGAGACAGCTTAGCGAACTATATTATAATTTCAACAACCCAGACACCGCAGTCAGAGAACCGCTTGTTGATTTTTCGAAATTAGCCACTCTCTACGTTAAAAAAGGGGATAAACCAGAAGGAGCACAATAAAATGTCTAAGAAAAATCAATTATCAGCTGCAGAAATTGCTTCCCATTCTCAAGCAATGGAAGAAATGGAAATCCAACGCGCTTTCGAGCAGGGAATCACAACTCTTCGAGACATGATCTCTCCATCGAGTATCGAATTATATAGTAATTATTTTCGCCTTGGAACTAAATATGGTCGTACTATGTACGTATATGGCTATCCACGTACTCTCTATACTGGCTGGCTTTCTTCTCTAATTAATATTGACGAAGTTCTTGATATTTCGATGTACATTTATCCGGTTGAAACTCAAGTTGTCATGAAAAACCTTAAGAAAAAGGTTACCCAGCTCGAAGCATCTATCAATGTTGGTGCCGAAAAGGGAAAGGTGCGCGATCCTGAACTTGAAGCAGCAATTAATGACGCTGAAGAATTACGAGATCAACTTCAAGTTGGTGCAGAACGCTTCTTTCGTTTCGGACTCTACGTTACTCTTTGGGCAGACTCAATGGATGAATTAAATTTTGTGCAACAAAAAATTGAAACAATGTTCGGTCAACAACTTATCTTTTCTAAAGTTGCCACCTCCCAACAAGAACAAGGAATGTACAGTTGCATGCCGCAATGCACCGACCAACTTCAAATTCGCAGAAATATGAACACTGGCGCAATTTCAACTTGTTTCCCATTCACATCCGCAGATCTCACTCAAGAAAACGGCATCCTTTATGGTATAAATATGCATAATAATGGACTCGTTATTTTTGACCGCTTTTCACTAGAAAACGCCAACCTCGTTGTCTTTGCCAAATCTGGTGCAGGTAAATCCTTCACTGTAAAACTCGAAGCTCTACGCTCAATGATGGTTGGATCGGAAATACTTATCATTGATCCAGAAAACGAATATCAAAAGCTATGTGACGCAGTTGGTGGCTCATATATACGTCTTAGCCTTAACTCAGATACACGCATTAATCCATTTGACCTACCAAAAGTTGTTGATTCGGAAGATTCAAATGACGCGCTTAGAGCCAACCTCGTAACGCTCCATGGACTATTCAGATTAATGTTGGGTGGAAATCAAATTGGCCCCAACGGTCAAACGATACCAGCGTTGACACCAAACGAAGAAGCAGATCTAGACCAAGCACTTATCGACACATATGCACGCGCCGGTATTACCTCCGATCCACTCACCCACCAGTCGATTCCGCCTACAATTATCAACCTCTATGACACATTATTACATATGGACGGAACTGGTCCCCAACTTGCACAACGCCTAAAAAAATATACTTCCGGCACCTTTGCTGGCATATTTTCCCAACAATCCAATGTCGATATCAACAATCAGATGGTCGTATTTAATATTCGCGACCTTGAAGATGAATTACGTCCAGTAGCGATGTATATCGTCCTTTCTCATATTTGGAATACAATTCGTGCGGAAAAGAAAAAAAGAATCCTAATCGTCGACGAAGCTTGGCAACTCATGAAGTATGATGATTCAGCAAACTTCTTATTTTCTCTTGCAAAACGCGCGAGAAAATACTACCTAGGCCTCACAACGATCACTCAAGACGTTGAAGATTTCATGAACAGCCAAATGGGTCGTGCAATCGTTGCAAACTCATCGATGCAACTCCTTCTGAAACAATCACCTACCGCAGTAGATGCTTTATCTGACGTCTTTAAACTTACATCCGAAGAAAAGAAGCGCCTAGGCAACTTCCCAGTCGGACAAGGTTTATTCTTTGCCGGCTCATCACATGTCCACATCCAGATTATTGCCTCTCAAACAGAAGAATCTTTAATTACCACCAATCCAAACGAAAATAAATAATTTTTAAGCATAATATATATTTATCTATGATATAATATATATATCTATGGTGGCAGGTGCGGTAGCAGGACAAACAGCAAAAGCCGCCGCTGGCAAAACTGCTAGCGGCGCTTCTAAGGCTGGAAAAATAGCAGGAAGTAGTGATGGAAAAAAATTCGGAGTCAACACTCCATCTCAAGAAGCCGGAAAATTCCTAAATAATAAAGAAACCCAATCCGACCAAGATGACACAGGAAGTGAAACTGAAAACTCCGAAAATGAAATGAACTATACGGGCAATAGACAAAACCGTTCAAACTTCAAGTTCTCAAAACAAGACCAAAAAGGAAAAGGGAAAGTTGATCTCAAAAAACTCAAAAAAGCCTCTCCGCTACTGATTGGATTGCTTTTAGTCGTAGCCCCTATCCTTCTAATCTTTGGAACCGGTTCATTGCTTTTTGCAGATATTGACGAAAACACTCAGGAATCAATGGATGTTCAATATTTAGCAATGCGCAAAGTTGCCCAGGCCGCAGTTAAAATCATGCTTCAAAATGGGTCACTTCCATCAACTTTCGCTGAAACATTAACAGAAAATGGACTCGAAGTCGGCTACCTTGACACAAACGACACTTTCATTGCCGGTCTTCGCCCAAATTCAGAAAACTCAATAACTTTAGCTAGTTCAGCTAACAATAGCACAGATACAGACAATTCTTTGGTAATTCGCTTTAAAGATCAAATCATCGACGCAGACTCATGGGACTATTTTGCAGAAACAAACGCAGAAGTTTATTCAAAATTCAAAAACGCAACTTATGGTCGCGCCGCGGGACACTATGATAATGCTGCCGATGCATTCTATTCCACAATAAACGCCAGTCGTAATGTTTTTTCCAATTACGGCTCAAACGATACTGCCGATTTTAAAGAAATATTAAACAATTATTATACCAATAATCCGTCAACCGGATATGGCATTGCCGATTCAAAAGATTGTAACAAATCTCCTCAGTCTTGCAAACCAGAAACGACCAGCACAAAAACAAAAGAGCAAGCTATTGAGGCATATCTAGAAACATTATATAAAAACACGCTTATAGATAAAGATGATTGTGCAATGCATGGTAAATTCGGAGAAATCGGAAAAATATATTGCGCCGGAGAAGACGCACTAGGCATCACCGATAATACGCAATTATACGATGACGTTCAAGCTGCGGTGATGGCATATCTAGTAAACACCGCAGTGAATGCAAATGAAACTTACGAATCTATGAAATATTTTCTTACCTTAGAAGAAGTTATGTCTAAAACAAAGGCAGGAGATGGTGCAAACGCCCCAATTAATGAAATGCTAAATTATCTAACCACCGCAGATGAAGACGGAATCTCCGCCATTCAATCAGATACACTTTCTTCAATCTTAACCAAATCATTCTCTTCATATAATGGACAAGAAGCAAAAAAATACTCAGTAGATAGAACACAAAATATTTCCAACGACTTTCAATACGAAAACACCAGCCTCAAAGAAGCAATTAATGCGGCCGGGTTATCTCTTACTGGGTTAATAGTAAGCTCCGGATCAAGTTCATATGGAGTATCAGATAACTCATTATCAATCATTAAAGTCCTCGAAGAACCACAACCAGAAGACTTTGATTGTGAAGATACGTCTGAATGTGATGAATATGATGAAGCGCATGCAAAATACGAAGATTATAAAAGCGATATATCACAGCATCCAAAAACAAATGACATGATAAATAAACTAACCGAATATCTCAACTCCAAAGACATAACCTTCCTAACAGAAGAAGGGTTCAATAATATTAACGGCTCCCACTCTGGCGAACTTTTTTCAAAAGGAGCATCGATTCTTGGTTCTAAAATCGCCACTTTTGGAGAAGGCGGAACAATCGGTACTAAAGAATCTATTGCGGCATATCAAAAAAATACAGACAAACTTCTAGCATGGGAAGCCAAAGTTGAACGCTCAGAAAAATCACCATTTGATGTCACCTCCCAAAACACATTTCTTGGTAGTATAGTTCATTCGTTTTCTAATTACCTACATACTTCAACAAATTTATCTTCCTTCTCAAATATCATAAAAAATTCATTCACTTCTCTTCTCCCAGGTGTCTTTGCTGATAATGAAGTAAGCTTTCAGACCACATATGGTGAATGTCCCGAAAGCACCGAAAGCTTTGCCTGTTCCGCCTATTCATATCCGCAAACTACCTTTGACCTAGAAAATATCGAGCAGTTTCTAGAGGAAACAAAAAATGACGAAAAACAAGAAACAGGTTCAGAAAGCTACGAACAATTTAAAAAATACAACAACCAAAGAACTACCAATGCAGGATATCTAAACACACAAATCGCAGACGAAATTTGGGACAAAGTTTCAGATAAAAACGGGAGGCTAACTCGTCAATTTATACAATTTGCAGGTAACAAATTTTTTCAATTCTTTAAAGACAGTAATAGAATTCAAGACTATTTTAGCACCTATTATGCGAGATTTACAGATGAAGAAATGGCATTGATTACCGGAAACTCATATGTTAATGCTAACGGAGTTAAAGATGAGCAAGCTTATTGTGCATATTCACGCTTTCTAGATCAAATTGGGTATTTTAGTGAAGAAAACACAAACACCGCTCAACTTACCAGCTTCTTTATTCCTGGCACTGGTCAAAGCGAATACATCGCATCGCTCCAAAATTATGCGGAAGAATTTAAAAATCTCTCCGATACAGAGTATCTTGCAAGAATATCCGGAATCAGTGAAGATGAAGCAAGTCTAGTTCTCGGATATATTACATATAACTCTTATCTCGCCTCAATTGACCACGATTCAGATCTAGCCTTTGGTAAAGAAGAAACTTTCGATTTTGAAACTTCAAACCAATCAGAACCCACGATAATAATCGCAATTTTTAATTCTGCAGCAAAAAAAAGAATCGACCTATTAAGAAAAAAAGAGGTAACTTATGCTGCATAAAAAACAAGTTTATTCCTACATAAAACCACAAAAAAAAGACAAAATTAATATTATTTTCCGTATTCTAATTTTTATCCTTGCATTAATTATTCCAGTTTCCCAATCTTTTGCAAAAATCGACAATAATACTCTCCTTTTTTATTCAAAAAATAATATTCTATACTACGACCCAACCGGTAACAATAATAATAGCTGTATACCTTCAAGTAATATTGGAACATGGACCGGAAACAAATACAATCTAACCGAAAGTCAATTACGCGGAGTTTTAGCCATGGCAGAAGCTGAAAATGGCGGCTCACTAAACGGTGTCAAATCCGAATTATCATTAATGTTAAATGTGTACGAAAAATATACTTCCAAGCCGTATACTCCAGACAAGTTTATTGCATATATAACAAAGCCCGGTGGATGGTTTGGTACATATGACAAATATAATAAATCTTTTCAACCAACGTATAACGGAGAATTGGAAGCCGCGAAATCTATTATAAACGAAGGTAATCGCACTTTACCGCCTCAAATTTTAGAACACGATATGTTTGGAGATATAAAAAAAATCTCCAACGATAATGGAGCAACATGGATATCCTCTCAATCGAAAATTCAAAATCGCTCAAACTATAAAGAAGGGACTACTCTAATCGTAGCACTGGGAGATCCGTATATTTTCTACGCTTGGGCAGACCCAGAAGAAAAAACCGGAGACCCTTTTGGATATTTTCCAAACAACCCTCCAGAACAAATAGGTACCTTCACATCTTCATCCGAAGCAACTGGATATAATAAAAATTATGCCGGCGATCAAGTATGGACAGAAGAACAGTTAGCTAAGATTGAAAAAAACCGCCCAATCTACGAAGAAGCAGCTAACGAATATGGTTTTCCTTGGCAAGTAATGGCTGTACTTCATAATATCGAGCATTCTCTCGAAGTTTCAAATCCAAGCAATCGTCAAGGAATTTATCAACTATATTCCTACACGAATGGCGGAACAAATTCTAATAGTTTTGTGCCAGCTGGTCCAGTTAGTGAGTCAGAATTTAAAAGACAGACAAAAATCGCAGCAAAAGTCGCTTCCGAAATGGCCGGAGATTTGAATAACCCCGACAATGTTAAATCTCTCTTTTTTCAGTATAATGGAAAGGCTTCACAATATAAACAAAAAGCAATCAATATGGGTTTTTCCCAAGAAGAAGCTGAAAACGGCGAAGGGTCAACCTATGTTATGAATAGGTATGACGAAAAAAGAGATCCAACAAGTCCAAATATGAGCACATTATGGCCTGGTCGTTTTGTTGCTGATGGTGTTTATGATTCAAGCTCGACTACTACAGTATTTGGTGCTTTCGTACAATATGTAGCTTTAGGCGGAGCCGGAACATCAATTTGTCAAGACACTGAAGTTCCGGGAGATTTTTCTAATATCATTTCAACTTATGCATGGCCAGATTATAAGGGGTCAGAGTTCTCAACACCAACAGATAAATGGAAAACAAAAGTTCAAGAACGTAGTAGTGCTGGAAAATACGTTGGCGGCGGCGTAACTGATTGTGGTGGATGGGTTACGTTCGTAGTTCAAGAAAGTGGCCTTGACCCAAACTATAATTCATACAAAGGCACTACAGGCTCCCAAGAAAAATGGGTAAAAGAAAATTGGACATTCTTAAATAAGAATAATAGCACACCAGTAGATCCATCAATCCTTAAAGCTGGAGATGTAGCCTTCATTGATGGTCATACTTGGATTTATGTCGGTGAAATTAGTGGATTTAATTCTAATATTGCTTCCGCATCACTTGGTCATAGAGCAGCAATGGCTGGTAAGGAACCATCAGACAGAAAATGGCGAGGAACCGAAGTAGTAAGATGGTATAGAAAGAAATAATTAGGAGAAATCATGAAAGATAGACTAAATATTACAAAAAAACAACTAATTATTGCTTTTTGTATTTTTTCTGGGACAATAATCACCATTTCACTAATTATCCTCATTCCTCGTATCGGAAAAACCGCAACAACAATAAAGTATGCTCCGTACATTGCTAATGTTTTTATTAATGATGAACAAACTAAAAATAATAACGTTATTTATTTAGCCCCAGGAAATTATAATATTCGTGTTGAATTGGAAGGTTTTGAAACCCTTAATACCAGTTGTATGGTTACAGAAACACCATCAGACTGTTCGGGATTAATGACATCAAATTCAGAATTAGGCGATAAGATTCTTACAGAACACCAAAAAGATCTTGATGACCTTGAAAAAATTACCGTAGAATCTTTAGAAAAACAAGCCTCCTTCACTCAAGAAAAATGGCCAGCCTTAAATTATCTACCTTATACTGATAGTCTTTTTTCTTTAGGATATTTATTTGATTATGACCAAAACAATATTCCTTCTGATATAAAAATCACAATAAATTCCACTGACGATTATATAGGATTAGCATTATACACTCTAACTCAGTTAATAAAAGAAGATTCATTAAATTATAACTATTATTTCTATACAGATATCATAGACTTTTCACAACAACAGATAAATTCAGTAGAAACAACCCCTGAATTATTTGTAAAACAATCATATCCAAAAACACCAATTAATACAGTAATTGGTACCGAATATATTTTAGATAATATTAAATATTATTACGGATTCTTTAAAGTTGAAAATTCTAATATTTCATACCGATTCGTTCTAAAAAAAGATAGCCAGACATGGAATATTTTATCCACTCCTTATCCCCTCCTTACCTATAAGAATTCCCCAAATATCCCAAAAGAAATATTATTATTAGTTAACGATATTCAGTAATTTAATTTTCCACACTTGTAATTATAACTTGATTATCTTTAAAATTCTTAACCAGACATTTTTGTCTCCTTGAATCAAGCTCGGAAAAAACATCATCAAGAAGAATTAAAGGCTTTTTTCCAAACTTTTCATACAAACTCTCCGCCTCAATAAATTTCATTGCAAGAATCATAGAGCGAATCTCACCGCGACTAGCCGTACCATTAGCTAGGGAACCATTAAACAAAAATTCATAATCATCTCGATGTACACCAAAACTTGTATGGCCTAATATTTCATCTTTCCGAAAATTACCATCTAGTTTTCTCAAATATTCATTTTCATCACAAAATTCATCCACTCTATATCTTATTCCAACAAAATCATTATTTTCCGCAATATTTCTATAAATTTCAGTAAGCTTCATATTTATTTTATCAACCATATTTCTTCGCATCCTAGAAACTATTGTTCCGTATTTAGCGAGCATAATATTCCAGGAAAATAGCATATCACTAGTCACAATATCTTGCTTTAAGAGTTCATTTCGCTGCTTTAGAGCCCTTTCATATTTTAAGACAGCATTATAATATGTCTCAGAAAGTTGTGAAAAACTTTTATCAAAATAGTTTCTTCTTTTTGTTGGACTCGTTTGAACTAAGTTTAAGTCACTTGGCTCAAAAAGAATAACCGGATATTTATCTTCCTTGGGTAATCTAGCCACTTTCTTATCTTGAATAGAAAAGCATCGCTTATTTGCCTTTTTATCATAAGAAACGATAGTTTTCTCTCCATCGACAAATTCCAATTCAACCCTATAAAAATCCTCATCAAAACTTAAAATCTCCTTATCCACAGCCTTAAAACTTTTTCCTTGGCATCCTAAATAAATCGCCTCAAGAATAGATGTTTTTCCACACCCGTTTTCCCCAATAATCATTGTTGTTTTTTTATTAAACCTCAAAAAATACTCTTTATGGCAGCGAAAATTATTCAATTTAATATTTTTTATAATCATGATTTAAGCGGCATAATAATATGCGTATATTTTTTACTTTTCCCATTTTTTACAACAACAGGGGTAAGTTTTCCGGAAAACTCCAAAATTAATTCTTTTTCCCCAAGTGCACTTAATGCATCAATTAAAAATCTCGAATTAAGAGTTACTTTTCCATCCTCAGAAACATCCGTTTCTATTTCCGAATCATTCTCACCATACTCATTGGCCACACTAGCAACAGACAAAACTCCTTTTTCTTTTTTACTTTCCAGATTAATAGATCCACCAACTTCACGAGCAAACAGGGAAGCAAGCTTTGTAATGCGCACCATCTCATCTTTTTTTAATTTCAAAACAACTTCATTATTATTTGGAATTAACTGCCTATAATCAGGAAAACTTGCATCAATCAATTTTGACGTGATCTCGATCTCTCCCAACCTAAATATCACTTGAGCTTCATCGAATAAGATTTCTATTTCATCAACTTCATCACTAATTGATCTTAAAACTTCTTGTAAACTTGACGCAGGAACAATTGCGAAAACTTCACTTTCCACTTTTTCAATAAATTGTCTCTCAGCTAATCTATAACCATCAGTTGCAGCAATATATAATGATTTTTCAAAAGTATTAAAATATACACCAGTTAAGGATGGCCTAGTCATATCATTCGATGCGGCCATAATAATCTGGCTTACACCTGCTTTAAATTCATCTACCCCCATAATAAATTTCACAACCTCACTATCGTCGATTTTTGGAATTTCAGGAAAATCATCAGCACTAGCTCCATTAATGGTAGATCGATATTTTCCGGCTACTATTGTCATTTTTGAACCGTCTGATTTTAGTACAACTTCATCGCTTTTTGGTAGATTATTTACAAATTCTGCCAAAAGCCTAGCAGGTACAGTAATACTTCCTTCATTATCAGGTTTAACTGGTAAATAATCCACAATTGCAATATCTAAATTTGTTGTGGAAAGAGAAACTTTATCTCCATCAGCTTTAATGAGAACATTATTAAGAATAGGAAGTGTGGCTTTATTTCCCATTGCAACCTTACTAACAATGTTTAATGCTTTTGATAATTTATTTTGTGAAAGTTTAAATTCCATTGTTATCCTCCATTATTAATTAATAAATAGTAGTAATAGTAGTAGACTATGTGGAAAATGTGCAAAACCTCCATTTTGTATCTGAAAAACATAAAAAACTATATGTGGAAACTGTGTGTAGAAAAAAGGAAAACCCAGAGGAAAACCGAACATAATCCACAAAACCGAACACAAAACCGAACAACCGAACAAAAATTCTCGCGTTTTTTCACAAGAACTCCACAGGCTTTTCCGTAGATTATCCACACTTTTTTCCACAGAACTAACCATAGATCTGTTCCTTGATTTCTTCAATTTGATCTCTAAGTGTGAAGTTTGTTTTTAGATCTGATGTAATCCTCTTAATACCATTCATAACAGTTGTATGATCCTTAACCCCGATTTCTGAAGCGATTTTTGGAGTACTCATAGATAATTCTTTAGATAAGAGATACATGGCAACTTGCCTAGCATTTTTAATATTAAAGATGCGACTTTTGCCGCACATTTCCTTTACGGATAAGTCATAAAACTTTGCTACTTTTTCAATAATCTGTTTTGAAGTTGTTGTTTTTAATTTACCAACCGAAGTTGTAGAAATATATCCGGACTCAATAAGTTGTAATGGAGTAAGACCGCGAAGATCCGATAAAGCTAAAATTCTCTTAAACTCACTTTCAAGGTCACGAATATTAGTTTTTACATTATTAGCGATAAATTCAATTGCTTCATCTTCGATATATTCACCCATATATTCTGATTTTGCTTTCAATATTGCGCATTTTTCCTCAAAGTTAGGAAGCTGTAGGTCAATTGCGCCCGCCATTGCTAGGCGCGATGAGAGGCGAGCATCAAGATCTTTAATCTGACCAGGTAATCGGTCGCTTGTGATAATTATTTGTTTATTGAGGTTGTATAAATCATTAAAAATTTCAAAAAACTGTTGTTGGCTTGCATCTTTTCCAATAATTCCTTGAAAATCATCAATAATTAAAACGTCGAGTCTCTGAAATTTTTTTGCAAACTCGTCACCTTTTCGGTTTCGGATGGAATTAATAAAATCGGAATAAAAATGACTAACAGGAGTATAAAGGATTTTTAATTTTGGATTCTTTTTAAGTAATTCATTTCCAATCGCTTGTACTAAATGTGTCTTGCCTAGACCTGGTCCACCATAAAGAAAAAACGGATTATATCTTTCGTTTCCAGGGGAATCAATAATGTTTTTTGCGACCGACACGGCGAGATCGTTATTTGAACCCGTTACGAAATTATCAATAGTATATTTAGGGTTTAAGTTTGTGTCAGAATCGGAAGAATTTAATTGGCCAGAAAAGTCATCATGGTGAATTTTTTCGGCATTACGAGATAGCTCTTGGGTATTGATGGTATTCGTGACTTCTCGAGCATGAATTATATTCTTTTTTGAAACATTAGATTTAAATACAATATCCTTCACTTGTATATTATTCTTCTTAAGAGCACTTCGAATTATGTCTATGTATTTTTTTTCAACAGTACCTTTTATAAAAACACTGGGTGTACCAATAATAATCGAGTCGTCATCTAGAGAAACTAGCGAAAGATCTCTGAGCCAAGTTTGAAAAACAGAAGAGGATACTGATCTCTCAATCTCAGTAAGAACACTCTTCCAAATATCAAACATCTGAAACCTCCTTAAATTATTCTTTAATTATAGCAGAGAAAGAAAAGTTTTCCACAGTTTTTTATCTTTAAGATTGTTGTTTATTAATATATAAAAATAATAGGGAGAAGTTTTCCACAAGAGAAATTTCTTATCTGTTAATTGTGTGGAAAACATCTTGAAAAATGTGGAAAACTGCGCTATACTATAACAAATATTTGTCAAAATTTAAATTTTATAGGATAAATAATATGCCAAAGCGCACATATCAACCACATAAACGTCAACGTAAGGTTGAGCACGGTTTTATGAAACGCAATGCGACAAAAACCGGACGTCTCGTCCTTAAACGCCGCCGCCTTAAAGGTCGCGCACGATTAACGGCTTAAAAAACTCCCCGAAAGGGGATTTTTTGTATTATAATAATAGATAATGTTGAATAAAAAATATAGATTTCATTCCCGCGGGGGGGTAAATTATACTTATCAGCACGGGAAAACTATTCGAACCCCCAATATCTCCCTTGTTTATAATAAAAATGATAAGGGTTTTGAGAGATTTGCCGTTGTTGTTTCAAAGAAAGTTCTTAAATCGGCTGTTGGTAGGAATCGTATTCGTCGTCGCGTTTATGAGGCTATTCGTCTTGAGCTTCCGAATTTTCTAGTACCGCAAGACTCGGTATTTGTTATTTATAATAAAACAATTAAAGAGATGCCGTTTGAGGAACTTAGGCGTCAGATTAAAACTCTCCTTACAGAATCCCAGATAACTAGCTAGGTATCTCTTATAGAATTTTTATTGTCTCTGTGGTATAATATCATCTATATGAAAAAGGCTGTTAAATATATACTCCTAGCTACACTGGTCGTTGGTATGTTTTTTACCAAAGGGAATCTCTTTGAATTAATTAATATTATTATCGTACTCCCTATTACTAATATCCTATATATTATTTATGACCTTATTGGAGATTTTGGCTTTGCAGTTATTATCTTTACGTTACTTGTCAAACTCTGCATGTGGCCACTTACGAAATCGCAACTATATCAGACGAAATTGATGAAAAAAATTCAACCTGAATTGGCTGAGATTAGAAAAAATTGTAACGGTAATAAGCAAATGGAATCTCTTCAAACGATGGATCTTTACAAAAAATACAACGTAAAACCATTCAATTCGATTTTAACACTTATCATTCAACTCCCGATCTTTATTGCGCTCTATTCAGCTATTCGTGTAACAGTAACGCCGACACCGACAGATAATCTATTAAGTCGTGCTTATCCAGTCGTGCGGTATGAGGGGTCAAAAATTGCAGAAGTACTTAGCCTGCAAGAAAAATATCTTGCAGATCAAACCAATGATGAGATACCAGCTGAAGAAAAATCACCATATGATTTTCACCCAGAACTTTTTGGAATTATTCCGTTGGATGGGGTAGCGAATGGGATTCTTACTCCTCAGAACGGATTATCTGTTGGGACAATTTTTGCCCTGATTTGTGCCATATTGGCAGCAATAATGCAGTATTTGACAACAAAACAACAACAACCAACCACGAATGGTAAAAAGAAATCCTTCCGCGAACTTATGAGAGAAGCTGAGGAGGGGAAAGAACCTGATATGAGTGCAGTTACTGCCAATTCGATGACCAAAACGATGCCGATCATGATGTTCTTTATTATGTTTAATCTTCAAGGCGCCCTCGTCTTTTATTATCTTCTTTCAAGCGTCTTGTCCTTTACTCAGCAAAAATTAATATTTTCGAAAACTCGTCAAGAAATGGATGATATGACGGATAAAGAAATTCTCAAAGAACTCAAAAATGCCAAAGAGGCAAAAATTATTGAAAACAAAAAGTCCGGAACAAAAATTACCAGAATTTCTGCCAAAGATAATAAAAAGAAAAGGAGATAAAAAATGAACCGTGATGAATCTGTTCGTTTTGCAACAAAATATTTAGAAGACCTACTCAGCTTCTTCGGGATCAATGTAGCGGTCTTTTCAACCATAGACGACGAGGTAATTCAACTTTCCGTCCCATCTACATCAATGAATTCATTATTGATAGGGAAGAATGCCGACAATCTTCGTGCATTACAATATATTGTTAGTCAAGCGCTAGTAAGCCGAGAAGGCGAAGTAACCCGCGTCAATATTGATATTGCTGACTATAAACGCCAACGCGCTGATAGAATTGCTGAAAAAGCGGAAGGATGGATTAAGAAGGTTCGTCAAACCGGCGAGCCCATGGAAATTAATTTAAACGCCGCAGACCGCCGTATTGTTCATAAACTCGCAGAAGATTATTCGGATATCGAAACTCACTCTGAAGGAGAGGGAAGAGAAAGGAAGCTCATAATCTCTAAACGATAACAAAAATCCTCCCAAAAGGAGGTTTTTTGTTGCATTAATTAATTTTCTTCGGAAATACCAGTCTCGCTATTACCTAAGATAATTACAAAATCAGCATCTGACTGAATATTTTTAGGAAGATCTTCACTTAATCTTATTGTAGTATTATAAATTTCGGACAACTTTTCTTTTGTTTCGGTCATAGTGTCGTTCAAGATGTAAATTTCAACCGCATTATAATCTCCCTCTGGTGCATCGCCGACTGAAGGGGTTATGAAGCCTTCTTGTTGTAATTTTTCTTGTTCGCTTGCTGCTGCGCCAACCCTATCTGAACCGTTTAATATTTTAATAGTAGAACCTTCTCGCACAATAGGATTGCTATCCAATTTTTGTGCCAAGTATTTTTGAATCGCAAAATAATTACCATCTCCAGCAGAAGGAAGAACATAGGAGATATCATTAATCATACCGGTCGTAAAATAACTTATATTATTATTCCAATCTAGAAGCGGGATTTGCCTCATTTTGGCTAGGTCAAAATCCTTAAGAAGGTGGACGCCAGTTTTTATTTCGTCAATAGAAATATCGGTTCTAACATTATCCCCAAGCGAATTTAAAATATTAATTGCCTCTGTTAATCCTAAACCTTCCTCAAGAACTTTGTCTTTAAGGGCTACAAGAATTTTCTGCTGGCTATTACCACGAGAAAAGTCACCTAGTTCAGTCCCATGTCTTGCGCGAGCAAGTCCGAGCGCCTGTTCTCCGTTTAGGGTGGTTGGTACACCAGCAGAAATTACGGTACCCGTATACCAAGCATCGTTAATGTCTTCATCAAGTGTAACGGTAATTCCACCAACCGCATCAACAATAGAAATAAGTGTCGCCCAATTTACGTGAGCATAATATTGTATTTCAATATCAAGTATTTCAGTAATTTTATTTTCTAGCGCCAAAACGCCAGATTCTTCATCATCACCATCCATATTATTACACCAATAAACCTCATTAATTTTACCGGTAGCCGTACAAGTCCTTCCAGCCTTCAGGTCGCGAGGAAGATTAATCATGGCAACATCACCAGTTTCTTGATCGAGGCTTACAACCATAATAGTATCAGTAAGTTGTGCTCCATCATGTTTGTAATCACCTTCGGTGGGTTCCATAACATATCCACTGGTTCCAAGTATTAATACATTTGTTCTTCCGTTTTTATCGGTCTTTAGTTCTGTATAAGTTTCCGTAATCAAACCACCGATAAAATCTCCGACATTTGACCTTCCTCCTGTGATTTTGGAAATAAGTTCGTTTCCCCAAATCATTGCCACGGCCAGAACACCTGCCAATAAAATAAACAAAACAATCAAGAAATTTCGAAAAACATGCTTTTTCTTCTTTTTCGGCTTAGTTTCTTTTTTTTCAGGATTTTCGGCAATCTCAGTAGAGGTGATATTAATATCAAAACTTTCAACAGGAGAGAGGAAATCTTCTTCAGGTGAAGAAACAGGAGTGGACTCTGAAACCGTTGTAATTTTTACAACATTCTTACGAGATGCGGTTGATTTCTTCTTTTGATTAGTAGTAACAGATGTAAGTTTTTGTCTTTGCAATGATTTTTGTGAACTTAAAGATGATGATGGACGAATTCCATCTATACTTGTCTTACGTTTTTTGTTTGTTTTGACGACCCCATCAATCGACATCTATTCTCCTCGCAAAAATAAAATCTTTAAAATAATAATGTTATAATTATAGCATATGAACGATGGTCGACCAACTAAAAAACAAGCACTAGTGCTGGATTTTATAAAAAATTTTATCTTGGAGAAAGATGAATCTCCTTCGTATCGCGAAATTGCAGTTGGCGTCGGGCTTTCTTCGATTGCCTCTGTTGCTGAGCACATTGATAATCTCATAGAAAAAGGCTATTTAATTAAAAACCCAGGCGCAGCTCGCTCTCTCGAAGTAGTTAATCGATCTCATCCGGAAACGGAAGAGCTTTTTCATAATCGTCTGAAGATTGCAAACGAGGAAGAGAGAAGGATTCTTTTAAAGGCTGCGAAACTCCTCAAAGTTGATTTGGGTGAACAAGTTGACAATTAGAGAAAAATGGTTATACTAAAAGAAAAGGACAGCAAATGTCAAAAAAAACAAAAAAGAATAAAAAAATCATACCAATAATTATTATATTTGCTACCATTTGTGTTGGCACCTTTTTTGCGTTAAGATTTTTCTCGAAAACCAACGAGCCATCGGAGAGGATGGCTGAAAAATCCACAGAGAATTCCACAGACATTTCCACAGAAACTGTGGAAAACTCAACAAAAAAAATCGAAGAAACAACAGAGGCTAACACTGAGCAAAAACCAAAAATAATTCAAAATGAGGGGGAAGATCCAAATCAAAAAGAAGAGCTCACTGGTTCCTTAACCTCTGCGCAAATTTCTGGGGATAAATTAATAATCAGAGTTAATATTGATCAGTTTTTGACAACTGGCAATTGCGTCCTAAATTTGACTTCTGGTTCAAAGAACGCCTCAAAAGAGGCAAATATCATTTCTGTTGCTTCAACATCCACATGTGAAGGATTTGATGTTCCGATTAATAGTTTATCTTCCGGCTTATGGAACATTGAGGTAAAACTAAGTTCAAACGATAAAATAGGAACAATTATAGGAGAAGTAAATATATGAGACGAAGAAGAATAAATCCATTTAAAATATCAGCAATTATATTTCTTTTTCTATTTTGTGGAACATTAACTTTTCTCTTAATGAAAGATGGCAAAGAAAGCTCTGCAGTCTCAACAGTCGGTTTTACTCCCGGAAATATCATTAGTGATTATATTATGTCGAATCATACTTCGATGACGGAACAAGAGATTCAAAATTTCTTAAAATCCAAAAATTCATGCAATAAATCGTTACCAACCTCAGGATACACAAACGAAGGGAATGGTTTCTATAGTAATACTTTTGGTACCTCTAAAAAATATATGTACCACATAAAAAATGGAAAATTTGTTTGTCTTGCTGATGAAATCTTTGGCTCGGGAAATGAATTTGGTGAAACCGTAAAAAATGGAGAGACGGCAGCACATATTATTTGGCAAACTGCTCAAGATTTTAAAATTAATCCACAAGTTCTTCTTGTTCTCTTAGAGAAGGAGCAAGGTCTCATATCTGATGACTGGCCAAACAATTATCAATATCGCGCCGCTACTGGTTATGGGTGCCCAGATACTGCCGCTTGTGACGCAAAATATTATGGATTTAAGAATCAAGTCAGAAAAGCAGCAGAACTTTTCCGTACAGTTCTTGATGGTGGCTGGACCAACTATCCACTAGGAAACAACTATATTCAATATAATCCAGATAAGTCTTGTGGCGGATCAACTGTTAATATTGAAAATCTAGCCACATCCGCATTGTATCGTTATACGCCATATCAACCAAACCAAGCGGCGCTTAATGCTGGCTATGGAACTGCTCCATGCGGAGCATACGGTAACCGCAATTTCTACTTATATTTTTCTGATTGGTTTGGAGTTCCAAACCAAGAGCTCAATTCTCAAAAAAATGACCCCCTTGGAATACAAACAAGTACAACATATGAGACAATAGAAAAAGTATACAATAATAAAGGTGGTAAAAATGGGGTATTAAAAAACAAAACTTCACAAGTGATT
>JAZUHD010000009.1:0-2175 GCA_045641545.1 Candidatus Nanosyncoccus sp. | reverse complement strand
AGTGGAACTGAAAATTTGCCTGCTTTCGGTTTTCGGTTTCCGCACGGATGAGATTGCCGACATTGCCGAACTGAAAAGCAGCACGGTCAGCAGTTACAAGACAAACATACGGAAAAAGGTGGAAAATCTTCCTGTCGAAGGAATTGCAGAACGGTTTATTTGATGCGTTTTTCGTCCCAAAACCGCCTAAAATCTTTGATTTTAGTTTTTACATTCGATTGAAATACAGTGAATTGATTTTCTGCATAAGTCAAAAAACTTTGATTTTCGGGAAGGCTGGTTTTTTCGGTGCTTTTTTGCTATAATATTGCAATTGTTTTTAAATAATTGTCACAATGAAAAAATCAACGATTTTACTTTTCGTCTTCGCCCTCCTTTTTGGGGCCAAGGCTTTCGGGCAGGAATGGGTATACTCCGTAGAATACGATTTGTCTGATGTTGAAGTTGCACGACAATTCTGCGCATACGAAATGCCGGATGGACGTATTATGGTTTGCTCTGACCATTGTTATCAAAGCGGTTTAAATATTGGAGGAACCAATGAATTATACCCTCCTCATTCTGCTATGATTGCCTTGTCGTCTCAAGGCGATGTGTTGGCACAAAATATCTTTTTCAAACAGGGATACTGGGGAGCTTCCTGGTTTCCGTATGTGTTTGGAAATGAAAAAGGAGAGGTTTTTATGCTGGCATCATATAGTCCTGACCATTGTTATAGTTATTTCAATTATTTCAAAAACTACGACAATCCACCGACAGATGCCATTCTTGGACTTTATAAACTCAATGACAATTTGGAAATTGAGCAAAGCTACGAATACAGTTTTCCGATTGATACCGTTGAAGATATGGGTAATTCTTATTGGAGGTTTAACCCGTGTGCTGCAAGTGGCAACATCTTTATTCATTCGGCGATTCTTGATGGAAATAACATTGTAGGCGCCTATACGAAAAGTGTTGAATCCGAAAGTCCCATACAAGGAAACGATTCCTTGTTTTTCTTCAAGATGAGTCTGGAAGGCGAGTTGTTGGTCAATGTTGGGGTGTCGATGATCAACCATGGACTTTATGCTTGGCAAGAGATGTTAAGACGCGACCATATCGTGAAAACTGATTATGGCTACATCTATTATAATCCCATGGCGCCTTCGTTTTTTGTTACCGATTCTTTGCCAGACAATAGTGGCGAAGGAAATAAGGCGGGCGAAACAGGAACTGTTTTCTATCTGGATTTTGATTTAAACATTTTGAGAATCAGGAAATTTCAGCAGCCAGATGGCCATTCCTTTCAAAACCAATGTGACAACATGGCTATCACGCGAAGTGGTCACAACACAACTTATTTGGCTACACAAGCCAATGTGCATTACACGCAATCAAAAGAAGATTGCCGTTTGTTTGAATTCGATGATGATATTGAAGCCACACAAGATTACTTAACTATTGCTCGCCAATTAGAGCGGAAGACAACCCATTGGGATTTCGTTGCCATCAGTAAAGCTGTGGCTGCATCCGATGACAATTCGGTGTTTTTTTGTTACACTTTGAATTGTGGAGAGGATTTTAATAGCGATTCATGGATTGTTATTGAAAGACTGGATGAAGCTTTTGAAGCAATTTCCACAGTTTATGTCAGTGATGATTCGGACGATTTATGGTGTAAAGCAGAAAGCATAACCACTACGCATGACGGAGGAGTATTATTGACTTATGAATCCCATAAAACCAGCAATCCAAATTTGAACAGAACCACTGTCACTAAATTCCCAGCCGAAGCCTTCCTAAGCGTAGACGAAGCCCACGCCAACGGCCTGAAGTTGGCCATCGCCTACCCGAACCCGGGCGGCAACGAAATGCACATCCGCACTATGGTTGAGAATGCCACCGTGGAGGTTTACGACATGAATGGCCGCCTTGTGGCGCGGCAGCCTGTTATGGAAACGGAAACCGTGCTGGATGCCACCGATTGGGCTAACGGTGTTTATGTCTGGAAGGTGGTTTCTGAAAAGGCTGAGATTGAGACGGGAAAATGGGTGAAGGAATGAATGATTTTTTTTTGTATCTTATTGGAAAATCATAATGGAAAGTGTTATTTTTGCCACGTCATTCACTTTGAAATTTGGCTAATGGACTTCACGAAGTTCAGAGGAATGGCGCAAAAATGCTAAAAATAGA
>JAZUHD010000008.1:0-16301 GCA_045641545.1 Candidatus Nanosyncoccus sp. | reverse complement strand
CGTTTATTTTTTTTGCCGTTTTTCTTATTTTTCTTGGATTTTTTCTTGGTTGGGGCGGCGGAAACTTTTTTAACTTCTTTCTTGAATTCGTCGTCAAGTTTTTTGTCTCCTGATTGGATTTCGTTGACGCCTTTTTCTGATGACGAAGAAGCCATTTTTGTGAGTTCGGAATCATAATCGTCGTTTTCGACATCGGTTTTTGCGGCTTCGCTTTGTGTGATGTTCAAAATGAATTTCAAAACTTCTTCGCGGAGATTGCGCTGCAAACCGTCAAATAATTTTTGGGACTCGGAGCGATATTCTACGAGAGGATCACGTTGGCCAACTGAACGCCAGTGAATGCCCTCGCGAAGATGTTGCATGTTTTCGAGGTGTTGCATCCAGAGAATGTCGAGTACTTTGAGGTAGACTTCGCGTTCGATTTTGCGAATCGTTTCTTCGCCAAATTCCGCTTCTTTAAGTTTGTAAGCTTCTTTGATTGACGTGAGTGCTAGTTTTTTTCTATCGGATTCTTTGCGTGTTTTGCCAATCGTGTCGATTAGATCGTCGTCAAGGTTGAATATGGCTTTGAAATTTTCGTTGAATTTTCTGTTAACTTTGCTTCCGAATTCGCAGAGTTCTTCGACTTCATCTTTCATGAGACGTTCGATTTCGCTATGAATGTCTTGTCCTTCAAGGATTTTGCGGCGAATCATGTAGACGACTTTGCGATGGCGATTGATAACGTTATCGTATTGAACGACGTTTTTGCGGGAATCGAAGTTGAAACCTTCAATGCGTTTTTGAGCTGCTTCAAGAGTTTTTGAGATGGATTTGGTTTGAATCGGCATATCTTCAGCAACGCCGAGGCGTGACATGAGCATTTTTACGCGGTCGCCTTGGAAGATACGCATTAGATCGTCTTCGCATGATACGAAGAACTGAGTTGTGCCTGGATCGCCCTGACGGCCACCACGACCACGGAGCTGATTGTCGACGCGGCGTGAATCGTGACGAGCAGAGCCGATGACAACTAGACCACCGAGTTCACGGACGCCTTCGCCAAGTTTAATATCGGTACCACGACCTGCCATGTTCGTGGCAAGGGTGATCGCGCCTTTTTCGCCGGCTTTTTCAATGATGGCGGCTTCGCGCTCGTTGTTTTTTGCGTTCAAAATTTCATATGGAATTCCTTGTTCGTCGAGATATTTGGCGATTTCTTCGTTGTTTTTGATCGAGTCTGATCCGACGAGAACTGGCTGTCCTTTTTCGTGATATTTTTGAATTTCTGCTGCGATTGCTTTGAGTTTTCCGGCTTTAGTTGAGAAAATTAGATCATCTTTATCAATACGGACGATTTTTTTGTTGGGTGGAATTTGAATAACGTCGAGAGCGTAGATTTGTTGGAATTCTTCTGCTTCGGTGAAGGCTGTACCGGTCATACCGGAAAGTTTATTATAGAGGCGGAAGAAATTCTGGAATGAAATCGTCGCGAGTGTCATGGATTCTTCTTTGACGGCGACGCCTTCTTTTGCTTCGATGGCTTGATGGAGGCCTTCGTTGTAGCGGCGACCCTGCATGAGACGGCCGGTATGTTCGTCAACAATAATTACTTCTCCGGAATTTGTAACAACATAATCTTTGTCGCGTTTGAAGATTACTTCGGCACGGAGAGCTTGTTCCATATGATAAACGAGCGGAGTATTGTTTGTGGAATAAAGAGTTTCAACACCGAGAAGTTCTTGAACTTTTTCAACACCTTTGTCGGAAAGGGTGACGGAACGGTGTTTTTCATCAAGAACATAGTCTTCTTCTCCGAGACGAGAAGCGATTTTTGCAAATTGGTAATATGCGTCAGGGTTGTCGCCAGCTGGTGCGGAAATAATAAGTGGAGTACGGGCTTCATCGATAAGAATCGAATCAACCTCATCAACAATTGCGAAATTCAATTCGCGCTGGCGAAGATATTGAACCTCAGAAGTCATGTTATCGCGGAGATAATCGAAACCAAATTCGTTATTTGTTCCGTATGTTACGTCTGCCGCATAAGCTTCTTTGCGAGTGCATGGTTTCAAATGACGAAAACGTTCGTCGTCGTGTTCTTCGTTTTCGTATCCTTTATCGTAAATGAAAGATGCGTTATTGATGATGACTGCGACCGAAAGTCCGAGAAAATCATAGACTGGTCCATTCCAACCGGCATCACGTTGGGCGAGGTAGTCATTTACGGTGACGACATGAACGCCTTTTCCGGTAAGGGCGTTCAAATAGGCAGGAAGAAGTGCGACGAGAGTTTTTCCTTCGCCGGTTTTCATTTCCGCAACATTACCTTCATGGAGGGCAATACCACCAACGAGCTGAACGTCGAAATGACGCATTTTGAGAATACGATTGGTTGCTTCGCGTACGAGAGCAAAGGCGTCCGGGAGGATGGCGTCAAGAGCTTTTTGGGTGGTCTGTTCTTTTGGAGATTTTTTGGCTTTCTTGGATTTTTTGGAGGTTTTTTCCTCTTCGGTCGAGTTTTCTTCGGTTTCAGATTGCTTTAAAAGTTTGTTGAGGCGTTTTTTGAGGACGTCCGTTTGCTTTGCGAGATCTTCGTCGGACATGTCTTGATATTTTTTCTCGAGTTTATTAATTTCGAGAACTTTTTTGTACATTCTGCGAAGAATTTTCTTTTGAGCATCACCAAAAACTCCTTGAAGGAATTTTGTTAAAGCAGTTTTATCGGCCAATTTGTCGGTTGGTTTTTTGTCTTTCTTGGCTTGAATTTTTTCAGCTTTTTTGATCTGTTTTTGAGCTTTCGCTTCTTTTTTCTGGGCTTTTTTGGCCAAATTTTCTTCTTTAGATTTTTTTGGGTTCTTTTCAGAAACTTTCTCGACGGATTTTTCTGAGTCGGCAGGTTTTGCCTTCTTTTCTTCTTCTGTCATAAACAGACACTCCTCCACACTGTAATTATTATTTTTTTAAGTTTAGCACACTATTTGCGTTTCTTGAATATATTTTTAACGCTTTTTCTAAGATGAGGTGTTGATTCGATTTTGAAACGGCGAATTTGGCCAGTTAATTTTGCTTCGATAATATCTATTCCGGCAAAAACGTTTGAACATTCGTCTTTTGCAGCAATGACTTTTCCGCCTGGGATTTCCATGGCCGCTGAGATTTCGTATTTGTTGCCGTGGTCGCGATTTACTTCGGTGACGACGATTTTAACGACGACGTCTTTTTTGTTGGCATGCGGTAAATAGCGATCGAGTTTTCCGATGCGCTTTTCGGCGTATTTTTGGAACGCATTATCGACCTCATAATTTGTGCCTGATATTTCGATCTTATTGATCATTTTATAACTCCTCTTTGTTATTTAGATATGGTTGTAAAACTTTTGGAATTTTTACTTTGCCGTCTTTCTGGGCATAATTTTCTAGGAATGCGACAATCGTTCTGGCTAAGGAGATTGCGGTACCATTCAATGTGTGTAATACTTCGACCGATCCGTCGTTTTTGCGTACGCGAATATTGAGGCTGCGTGCTTGAAAATCGGTGCAGTTTGAACAAGAGGTGATTTCGCGGTATTTTTGGTCGACCGGTGACCAGTATTCGATATCATATTTTTTGGCAGCAGGTGCACCGAGGTCTCCTGCGGCTATATTGATGATGTGATATGGAATTCCGAGTTCTTGCCAGATATTTTCTTCTATTTCGCGAATTTTTTCATGCATTTCTTTGGATTTTTCCGGAAGACAAAATACATACATTTCGAGTTTATTGAATTGATGAACACGGAAAAGACCACGAGTGTGTTTTCCGTAGGTACCAGCCTCTTTGCGGAAACAAGCCGAAAGACCCGCATAACATAGTGGAAGATTTTTTTCATCTATAATTTCATCCATATGATAGCCGGTAAGTGGCATTTCAGCTGTAGCAATGAGAGCTAAATCTTCTCCTTCAACAAAATATTCGTCTGATTGTTCGGAAGAGCGTGGGTTAAAGCCGCAACCTTCAAGGACTTTTGTTGATACTAAATCCGGAACGGTCATGAAAGTAAATCCGGCTTCGGTGACTTTTTTAATTCCGTATTGAATTAGGGCATTTTCAAGAAGCGCAAGGCCATCTTTTAAATAATAGAACTTTGCACCTGCGACTTTTGCACCGCGTTCAAAATCAACCCAATCACGAGAAATTGCGTAATCGAGATGATCGACCGCTTCTTCTTGGGGGCGCTTTTCACCCCAGACTTTGATTTCAACTGAATTTTCTTCAGGTCCCAGTGGAACATCATCGAAAATGATATTTGGAATGGTCTTGACCTTGGAATTTAATTCGGTTTCCTTTTCAGAAAGTGCTTTTTCGAATTCGGCAAGTTCATTTTTGATTTGTTTGCCTTCTTCGATTAGAGCTGGTTCTGGTTTGCCGTTTTTCATTTTTTTGGCAATTTCATTGCGTGATTGGCGAAGAGTTTCGACTTTTTTAAGAATTTCCCTTCTTGAATCGTCTAGTTCGATAATAGAATCTATGTCGACATTGTAACCTTTTTCCTTGGCGGAATGTTTTACGGTCTCAAGATTTTCGCGTATAAAATTGATATCTAACATGGCTTAATTATAGCACATATTGATTGGGAATAGACCTGTTTAGACTTAGCTTTCGAAGACGGTTGGATCGGTTGGGGCGGATAAAGGAACTGATGCTGTTGGGTGATATTGATTACTTTGCATGTAGAGATTTTGCGATTGTGGTTGATTGATTGTTGGTTCAGTTGGTTGGGCGGTAATTATCGGTGCATCCTGTATGATTTGTTGGGACTGTCGTTCTGGCTGCGCTGCTGCTTGGGCGGCGACATCGTATGCTGAAACAATCGGTGCCTGTACCGGTGTTATTTGTGGTTGGGCAGTGGACGTAATTGGCCTATTTTCGGAAAAATTATATTGTAGGCGCGGGTCGTCGTAGCTAGCCATGGCTGTGCCTTGTTCGATTTGGTTCGTGAGAGAATCATTGGGGTTGGTTGAGTCTGGCGTGATATTTTGGTTAGGGTTTTGTATTTGCATTTGGAGACGGGGGTCGATATTTGGTTTTGGTTCAATTTGTTGTCCT
This sequence comes from Candidatus Nanosyncoccus sp., assembly GCA_045641545.1. GTDB lineage: Bacteria > Patescibacteriota > Saccharimonadia > Saccharimonadales > Saccharimonadaceae > Nanosyncoccus. Next base: position 11,234 of record JAZUHD010000008.1, on the reverse strand, counting down.
TCTATAATTTCACCAGATTGCGCTAGAAATGTGCCATTGCTACCATTATTATTCGATACCGTTGTGTTTGCTACTGGTGCTTGAGTGAAGCTTGTTTGAGGCTGTGCCATAGAGGAATAATTTCCTACAGATGATCGAACTGATGTCGATCGGAAGTCTGTTGATAGGTTTGGAGAGCCAGAAAAGCTCGTGTAACCGTTTATGCCTGCTCCCTTTTTTCCTTTTTTGGCTACTAAAATAATAGCAATAATGATTCCTATAATTAAAATAGAACCGCCAGCAACGATTGCGATTAATGTCCAATCGATTTCCGGACTCTTCTTTTGGCAAGTATTGTTTATTAATTCTTCATCGTCTTTACATATTGGAGCTATGATTTTTTTAACGCATTTTCCATCGACTAGCTCTTCGTCGGATTTGCAGATTGGCTTCTTTTTTTTACACTCACCATCTATAAATTCTTCGTCATCTTTGCAAACTGTTTCTTTTTTTATGCATTTTCCGTCAATCAATTCTTCGTCATCGGCGCAAGTTGGTGTTTTCTTTACGCATTCGCCATTAATAAGTTCTTCATTTTCGGCGCAAATCTTTTGTTTTTTAGTGCAAATTCCGTTAATGAGCTCTTCGTCTTCGGCGCAAGTTGGTGTTACTGGTGCTTCGGTGATTTTTATGGATGTTCCTGTTCCTGCTGCATTGAAGCGATAATTGTCTGTCTTTTGGAATTCGATGTTCTCGAAAACTATTGTCCCCGATTGGTTGGCTGATGTTGTCGTCAATATGAGTGTGCCCAGTGAAAACGAACTGCTTGTTGGCGTGTTTGAGCTTAGGTTCAACGATGTGCTTGTTGCTGAACTATTATTTATCCATCCGGATGCTGGTTTGAATTCTTTGATTTTCAGATTTGATGGTGTGATAGTTAATGTAATATTATTAATTTCTGATGTGGTTTTTCCGCCGAGCGTACAGGAAATATCGGAATTTGCTGCGGATTCGGCTGGACAGGTAATGGTTATTTCATTGGATACTGCTTTTGTTGGCAACGTTAGGGCGCAAAAAGCCAGTGCTTGACAAAATATCAAGAGTGTGATATGATAGAATCTTAGGGCTTTTCTTGTCACGAGACTGTTTTAATTGCCTCCTTGAGAGCATTTATTGACTTTTGAAGCTTTATGCCTTCTTCTTCGGTTAACTTTATATTTAGACGCCTATAAACACCTCGTCGTCCAACAACTGAAGGATATCCGTAGAATATATCGTTGTTGTCGTCGTATGTTGAGATTGGAAGAACTCTTCTTTCGTCGTTTAGGATTGAATTGACGATTTGTGCTACGCAAAGGCCAATACCATAATATGTTGAGCCTTTTCGATTAATAATTTCGTAACCTTGTTTTTTTGTTAGGGTTTCTAGTTCATCTTTTGTTTTTTTCGAAAGGATTGTGTCAAGTTTTTCTCCTCCGACCATTGCGGATGACCAAGGTATAAATCCGCTATCACCATGTTCTCCGATTTGGTACGCGTGAATTGATTTTGGATTAAGATTTAGTAAGTTGCCGATTTTTAAGCACAGACGAGCCGAATCTAGGACGGTTCCGGAGCTAATGATTCTATTATGGGGAAGTCCTGAATATTTCCAAACAAGATATGTTAAGACGTCAACTGGATTTGAAACAATGATAAATATTCCATCAAATCCGGATTTCATAATTTCTTTTGTCATTGTTTCAATGATAGATGCGTTTTTTTCTAGGACAGCCATTCTGGTTTCGCCTGGTTTTTGAGGAATGCCGGCGGTTATAACTACAATGTCGCAATCTTTGGCGTCTTCGTATGTTCCCGCTGAGACTCGAACATATGTTGGTGCAACGGAGATTGCGTCACGTAAATCCATTGCTTCTCCCTCTGCGTCATCGGAATTAATATCTACCAAAATTAGCTCATTGACGGGTGTTCTTTGGTTAACGAGAGAATATGCAACTGAAGAACCAACGTTGCCGGTTCCCACGATCATGACTTTGTTGCTCATGAGATAATTATAACACGTTTATGGTTATGATATAATAAAAATATGAAGCAGAATGAACTGAAAAATAATGTTGTAATTATGATAGTTGTTGCAGTTGTAGCGGCAATTTTGAGAGTTTTGCGCTTTATCGAAATTGTTAGCGTGGATAGGGTTATTACTTCGTTATTCTTTGGTGTATTTGTCGGTGCGTTGGTTGTAGTTTTGAAAAACGGGTATGTATTTTTGAAGAATAATGAACAACGCCGTGGAGAGTCTGGTAGAATGCTGATAATTTTTTCGATTATTGCAGTATTTTGTTTGGTTTTGACTTGTATTTTAGCGACGATTTTCAATTAGAAAGGAGAAAAATGGGTTATTTTAAAATGTGCGAATCTGGAATGACAAAATACAGGAATGAGTGTGTTCGCATAGACGAAGTTTCTTTCCTGAGAGAACGAGATGCTTTTATTGGTGGATGCTCGTTTATTTTGTGTGTTGTTTTTCTTTTAGGATCAATTGTGAGCTTTGTTTTTTATAAAAAATGTAAAAAGCGCTGGATATTCAAACTAGCAATTATTTGTTTTATTCTTATGATTATTGCTGTGATTGTTTTGAAGAATTTTTATCTATAACCTTCAATTTTTGGCTTTGATAATTGGGAACGGAACGGCTTCGCGGCCAGAAACGCCTTCAAGAAGCCAGAAATTCCTTTCGCTATTTCCCCATCCACAAGCTGGTGGCATGCCGTATTCGAGCATTTCGACAAAATCCATATCGAGCATTTGCGCTTCAGAATCTCCGGCATCGCGTGCAGCTTGTTGTTCTTCGAAGCGAGCTAATTGGTCGAGAGGATCATTGAGCTCGGAATAGCCATTACCCATTTCTGTGCCGGCAATGATTGGATGAAAACGTTCAGTAACGAGCGGGCGTTCTGGAACGATTTTTGCGAGCGGACTAAGAGAGAGTGGCTCTTCAATTAGCCAGTATGGTCCAGCGGAAGTTTTTCTGATGAGTTTCCATACGTCGTCGATGAGGTGGTTAGTGGTTTTTTCTTCATTAACTTTTACGCCGTTTTTCTTCAAGATGTCTATGAGTTGATTCCTGTCTGGATTAAAGACGTCAACGTCGAATTTTTCTTTCAGCAGGTCGGCGTATTTGATGCGTGGCCATTTCTGATCTAAGTTGATTTCGAAGCCGCCAACATTAAACTGGAGAGTGCCCCAAGTTTCTTTGCAGACATATTTCATCATTTCTTCATAGAAATCCATGCCGTCTTCGTAATCTTCGAAAGCTGCGTAAGACTCAAAAGCGATGTGTTCTGGGAGATGCTCGTCGTCGACACCTTCGTTTCTAAAACGTGGACCAATATCATAAACTTTTTCGAACCCACCGCCAAGGAGACGTTTCAAAGGAAGTTCGTGGGAGATGCGAAGGTAGTAATCTTCATCAAGGGCATCCATGTGGGTAACGAATGGTGTTGCGTCGGCACCGCCAGTTGTGTGCTCGAGGACGGGGATGTTGATTTCGATGAAGCCATGGCTGTTCATGAACTCTCGAGTTGCTTGCCAGAATTTTGAGCGTCGAACGAGGCGTTCGCGAACTTCTGGGTTTACATTCATATCGACGTAGCGGCGGCGGTAGCGTTCTTCCTTGTTCGTGAAGCCGTTACGCCCAGGAAGTGGACGAAGGGATTTTGTTAATAAGCGAACCTGATTTGAGAAGATTGATATTTCTCCGGTTTGAGACTTGCCGATTTTTCCTTCGACTTCAATGAAGTCGCCAGTATCAAGTAATTTGATTTCTTTCACTCCAAAAAATCCTTTTTCTGTTTTGTCTTCAGCTTTCATGAAGATTTGAATTTCATCAAAATAGTCTCGGATTTTTATGAATGCCAGTTTCCCAAAAGAGCGAATAGCGACGATTCTACCAGCAAGGATTACGGTTTTTTCGTTGAAGTTTCCAAAATTATCAACAATGTTGCCGATTTTTTCGTAGCGGTTTGAATGGGCGCGATATGAGTCGATGCCCTTGTTTTCTATTTCTTCTAATTTTCTCAACCGCTCGTTGCGGTAATCGCTTAATTGAACCATAGATTAATTATATAACATATTGCTTTTTTGTGCAAAAACGGAGCTGTTTTAAAAAAACATCCCCTTGCGGAGGATGCTGATTGTTTTAACTATTCGATTGTGAGGATTTTACCTTTGCTTCCGTTCGGGAGGATGTATTCTTCGCCAGCTTTGTGGCCAATGAGTGCTTTTCCAACTGGAGAGGCGTCGCTAATTTTCCCTTCTAGCGGATTGGCTTCGATTGGGCCAACAATTTCGTAGGTAAATTTCTTGCCTTTTACTTCAACTTCAACTTTTGCGCCAAGGACGACCTTTTCTCTTTTGCCAGCTTTTATAACTTTGGCGTTTTTTAGAATGTCTTGGATTTCAAGAATACGACTTTCAGCAAGTTTTTGTTCTGCGCGCGCTGCGGAGTATTCTTCGTTTTCGGAGAGATCGCCAAAAGCACGAGCGGTGGCGATTTTTTCGGTAATAACACTGCGTCCGTCAATTAATTCTTGAAGTTCGGCTTCGAGAGCAGCTTTGCCGTCTTTTGTAAGGGTAATTTCTTTCTTCATTTGACAAAAATGCCTTTCTGTGATATAATATGTAAGATATACCACTTTTTCTTTAAATACTGCTAAAGTTTAGCAATAAATTCATCGATCGTCAATAGGGATTTTTCGCCAGTTTTACGATTGATAAATTCGACTTGGTTGTTTTCTAGAGTTTTGTCGGAAATTACAACACCATATGGGATGCCTATTAGTTCAAAATCGGACATTTTTTCGCCAAAACGGGCTTTTTCGCGATCATCAAAGAGGATTTCATTCTCATAATTTTCATAAATTTCGTTTGCCTTTTCTAGACCTTCTTCGCCGAGAGCAATTATATGGAATTTGAACGGTGCAATTGATTCTGGCCAGACAAGACCTTTTTCGTCGGCGGTTTTTTCGACAATGACACCCATAACTCTTGTTACGCCAAGTCCATAGCATCCCATATAGACAGTCTGTTGTTTGTTTTCTTGGTCGATATACTTTAATTCTAGGGGGTCGGAATATTTGAATTTTAGTTTGAAGATGTTACCAACTTCGCAGGCTTTTTCTGGGGTGAAATCTTCTTTTTTTGCTTTAAAATCTGCGAGAACTTCATCGTTAAACACTTCATCATTCAAAGCAATCGAGCGGTCTTTATTCATCCAGATCGTGTCTTCGCCAACTTCAGTTAAGGTTTGGAATTCGTGAGAATATTTTGAGAAAATGCCACCGGACGCAAAGGTTTCATAAGTGTCCTCGCCGATCCCGAGGCGGTCGTAGATGTTTTTGTAGGCTTGTTCGACTTTTTCATAGAAGGCGTCTAGATCTTCTTCGGAAGTTGAAAAGCTGTAAAGATCTTTCATGATGAATTCGCGTCCGCGAAGGATGCCAGATTTTGCGCGAAGCTCGTTGCGGAATTTGTCTTTGATCTGGTAAATATAAAGAGGTAGGTCTTTATAGCTGCTGATATAGGTTTTCATGAGGTTCGTGAGAGGCTCTTCGTGTGTCGGTGCAAGACCAAGTTGTCCTCCGGCGGAGAGTTCGGTTTTGAACCAGATATCAACTTCTTTATCGTCCCAGCGATTGGTTTTTTGCCAAAGTTCTGGATTTTGAAGAGTTGTCAAAGCGACCTCTTCGCAACCAATTTTGTTTAGTTCGTCACGAATGATATTTTTGATATTTTCGAGAACTTTGATGCCAAGGGGCAAGTAGTCATAAATACCCGCTAATTCTTTGTAAATGTAGCCAGCACGTGTCAAGAGAATGCCGTTTTTTGCGGTTTCATCTTTTGGTGCGTTTCTGAGAGTTTTAATGAAGGTTTTTGATAGACGCATAATGTTGTGATTATACCATAAAATGATGATTTTCGAAAATGCATATTAGTATATCGTTACGAAGACGAGCATGAATGCAATTACGTTTTTAATGATATGAAGGAGAATTCCAGAATAGATTGTGCCGGTGAGCTCGCGCGCTATGCACATTATGACGCTGAGTGCGAAAACTGTAACTCCAACATTCCATTGACCATGAAGGATAGCGAAAAGCAAGGATGTTAGGGTAATTGATAAAATAATGGATAGTTTTTTGCCAGGCATGAGCTTACGGAGTTTACCATAGAGCCAACCACGAAATATTATTTCTTCAGCAACGGGGGCAAGAATACAGAGGGCGAAAAAGGCGATGATTTTGTCTGAAATTAAATAGAGATCCGAGAATCCAACATCTTGAGTCTGCGAAGCGTCAAACCATGGAAAGAGTGAAAAGATTTTTGTTAAGACTGATGAAAATATTAGGAAAACGATAAATTCTGCAATAACTAATCCGATATCCGTGAAGGTCGGCAAACCTTTTAGTCCGAGACTTTCGCGAGTGGATTGCCATTTGTTTTTGATGAGCTTTGGAATTAAAATGACTATCGCTGCTGAGGCACTGTACGAAAGTACACTGTAAATTGCTAACTCGAGAGTCGAGAGATCTGACGGATTTTTAAATAAGGAAAAAATGATTAGGAATAGTAGCTGAGAGAGAAAAACTGCCAGAAATGTAAAGATTAGAATTGCAGAGATTATGCCGACTTTTTTTAGGGTATTTTTTTGTTTTGTTTTCATTTTTAGAAGAACCTTATAATATCGAGAATAGTAATAAGGATCATAAGTCCGAAGAGGATGAACAATGCTTTTGAAACGATTTTTTCTTCTTTTTCTTTTGTGAGACGTTGATGTTTGAGTCGTGCGATGAAAATCATGAGCCATCGTCCGCCATCGAGTGCTGGGATTGGGATAATATTCATGCAAGCTAGGGAGACGGAAATGAGGCCGAATAAGAATAATGTGAAGGTTGGGTTGGAATAGAGATTAATAAACATACTAATAATCCCGATTGGTCCAGAGACACTATTTCCTGCTGTCGAGATTGCTTCTTTGCCTGCTTCTCGAACTGTGTCGTCCGAGCTAAATTGACTGAAAGCGCCAGAGATAAGGTTCCAGACCATACCTCCGAGTCCCTTGAATGTTTCGCCAGTAAGCTGGACGGTTGTTCCGATTCCGACGATTGGTGCTGACCATGTATAGTAATTTGTTACAAATGCGCTTGAATCCATAGTGACGCCTAGAATATATCCCCATTCATTATTTAGACTGTTTAAGTTTGCTATTAAAATTTGCTCATCGTATTGCGGATGGCAGCCATTTTCCGGATTATTTTGCGGTCCGTCAATGCACAGGGTCGGTCCAGGTCTGCTAATTTTATACTCGGTTTCTTTGCCGGCGTTCTGGTTACCTAAATTTGTGACGTCTGTTCCGGTGTAGACTTTTTGGCCATTAATTTCGACGATCTGGTCTCCAGATTGAAAGCCGGCACGCTCGGCTGGTGAGTTTGGAGTAACTTCAACAACCGTAACAGGGTCATATTCTGACCTTTTGTCTGATTCGATTGAGAATTGGTTTTCTAGAAGCGTCGGTAGGCCGCACCAAGCAAGTATTGTGAAAATGAAGAACGCGACAAGCCAGTTTATTAAGACTCCACCGAAGAGTATTTTGGTTTTTGTCCAGAATGATCCTGCACCAAAAGTTCCTTTTCGGTCATCGGCATCCGATTCGCCATCCATTTGGCAGAAGCCACCAATAGGCAAACAATTTATGCTAAAAATTAGACCTTCCTGAGGTTTGTTCCAGTCTTTTTTTGAGATTTTTTTCCATTTATAAAGTGGCTTGCCGTTGCTTTTTGTAATAATTTTGCCGTCTTTATCTTTTTGAACTTCGTGGACCCATGCTTTTGCTCGTGGTGGAAAACAAATACCGAATTCGAGGACACGTACGCCATTTTTTCTTGCCATTAAGAAATGGCCAAATTCGTGAGCTGTTACGAGAAATAATAAACAAAAAATTCCGATTAAAACACCTAAAAATATTTCCATGAGCTTATTATAGCATAAAAAAGAATCCGAACTGTCGGATTCTTCTTGTGATTTTGCTATTTTCCAAAGCGTCTTTGGCGTGAATTGTATTCAGTGATGATTTCGTCGATGTCGTTAGGTTCAATATCTGGCCAGTATTTCTGTATAAAGAAAAATTCGGAATAAGCAGCGCGCCAAAGCATGTAGCCTGAAATGCGCTCTTCTCCTGATGTTCTGACAACCATGTCGCAGGGTGGAACTTCGGGGTGATAAAGATGTTTTGCGAAATTTTCTTCGGTAAAATCGCCGTTTTCTTCGGCAATTTTTTTGGCAGTTTCAACAATTTCTCGATGACCGCCATAGTTAATACAGAAGCAGATAGTGCTGCCGGTATTATCTTTTGTTTCTGATTCGATACTGCGAAATTGTTCTACAATCGAGTCTTCTAATTTTCCGTCATCGGAAAACATGAAGACGATGCGGATATTATTTTTTGTAGCTTTTTTGGCAATTGAACTAATTCTTGTTTTTAGAAGTGTCATTAAATATGAAATCTCTTCTGAGCTACGGTTCCAGTTTTCTGTCGAAAAGAGATAAAAACTGGCAAATTCAATATTGTGATTTACGATTGATTCTATGAGTGTTTCGACCTTTTTGAAGCCAATATTGTGACCTTCTAGGGTTGGTAGATTTCTTTCTTTGGCCCATCTTCGATTTCCATCGCAAATAAAACCAATATGAGTTGGTTTTTGTGTAATAGGAGATGTTTCTTGACTTTTTTCCATAAATATGATATAATAAGGGGATAGACCTAAATCGTCATGATTTCGGCTTCTTTTGCCTTAAATTCGCTTTCTATTTGATCAGTAAATGTTTTTGTCATGTCGTCAATTTCTTTTTCGGCGCGTTTTTTGATGTCATCGGAAAGTTCTGCGGTTTTAATTTCTTTTCGGGCATCTTCACGGACGTTACGGATTTTAACTTTTGCGTTTTCGACTTTTTCAGAAGCTGATTTGACGATTTCTTTTCTTCTCTCTTCGGTTAAAGCTGGAATTGGAACACGAACAACATGTCCGTCGTCTGACGGATTGAGTCCAAGAGATTGATCATTACGAATGGAAGCGGAAATGTTGTTGATTGTTGACGGATCAAATGGGGTAATTAGGAGTATAGTTCCACCTTGCGCAGTGATGTTTGCGACTTGATTGAGTGGCATCCATTGTCCGTAGGCTTCAACTTTTACGCCCGCAAGCATATCTGGATGTGCGCGACCGGTGCGAACTTTTTTCATTTCTTCTTTAAAATAATCAATAACTGCTGCCATTGAGGTTTTATATTCTGATAAATCAAACATATTTGTTCCTTTCTGTTGGGATATTATAACATATCTTAGCTTGTATGTGGAGCTGTAGCTTTGCCGAAACCATCATAATAGTTGGTTTTGATTTTTGGATGACCAATTTTGTTCGCTGCGCGGACGATTTCATTAATATCATCTGTCAACTTGTAGATTTTTTGATCATTTTTTCCGATTAGCTTTAATGGCTGCATTTTTGACGCATAAAATTTGTCGAGTGGTTTCCAAAAGCTTTTACCAAAGAGGAACATTGGCATTCTTGGCATTTTCCCCTCTTGCATCAGAATGAGTATTTCCGAGAATTCGTCCATTGTTCCAAAACCGCCAGGAAAGAAAACGTAGACTTTTGCTGACATGGCGAGCATGACTTTGCGAGCGAAGAAATATTCAAATTGAAGCATATCGGTGAGATATGGGTTTGGGTGTTGTTCGTGGCTAAGAGTAATATTTAAGCCGATTGATCGGCCGCCATATTCGTATGAGCCGCGATTAGCCGCTTCCATGATTCCTGGTCCTCCACCAGTGATAACTGCATGACCGTTTTCTGCGAGAAGACGGCCGAGTTCGCGTGCTGTCTTGCAATATTTGTCGTCCTCTTTGAGCCGTGCGGAACCGAAGATTGTTACGCCTTGTGGAAATGTTCGGACGATCTTTAATCCTTGGCCTAGATCTTTTGCGTATGCTTGTGCACGCTCCATGTCGGCCGCTTCGAGACTTGAAAGAAATTCTTCGGCTTTCTCTATTTCGTTGTCATTTAATATTCGTGTCTTTTTATCGTTCATAGTGTAACTTTCTGTATGGGCATTTCGTGTAATTTTTCACGCCCAGTTAAAATGCCTTTTTTTGCTCCAATATGTTTAATTACGGATGTAGCATTTGCGCTGCCATAGATGATGGATTGTTTAAAAGTTTTTCCAGAAGTGAGGCTCGCTAAAAATCCTGACCCAAACGCATCACCAGCTCCTGTCGTATCTTTGATTTTTACATCTTCGTAAAGGCCAAAGCGAAATGTCTTTTCTGAATTTGCTGCTATTCCACCCATCGAGCTATCCGTAATTAATACGGTGTCGGTGTAGTTTTTTAGATGTGATATGAGTTCCGAAAGGACTTTTCCTGGAACTAGCTGCATAGCCTCGGGTTTATTTAAAAGTAAAATGTCTATATCCGGTAGTAATCCAAGGAGCTGTTCTTGGTGTTCTAGTTCGAGTTTTCCCGGATTAAACATGACTTTGATATTTAAAGATTTTGCCTTGTCGATAAAACTAGAAAGTGTATTCATGTCGCCGCGAAGTGATGAAATATATAGCCAGTCTGGATATATTTCATTAAGGATATTCGGATTGAGATTTTCAAATCGTGAACTTACTCCTCGATGCGTGAGGGCGGTGCGCTCTCCGGATTTTGCGTCAAGAAGTATAACTGAACAGCCTGTATTTCCCTTTACGGTTTGAATATAACTTGTATCTACGCTTTCTTTATCGAGAACGGCCAACACTGCTTCTCCGGCAGCGTCTTGACCGAGATTACCGAGAAAAATCACGTCGTGGCCATAGCGCGCGAAGGTAACTGCTGAATTTGTGCCTCCGCCGCCAATTTCGTAGCGAATGTTGTCTATATCTACTTTTGAACCGATTTCAATCTTTCCAAAAATAGATGATTGACCAACCTTGGATGCTTTGAAATCGTCGCGGTCTACGAGATAAAGATCTTCTAATGCTGAACCTAGTGAGACTATTTTTGCCATTAGATATTTACTCCTGTTTTTTCAGTTTCTGCAAGAAGAGTTTTGTATGCATCTTCTGTATTGTCGGCGCGGCTGATTGCACTGCCGACATTAATGATATCTATGCCTGCGTGTGCGATTGCGCGAATGTTTTCTAGATTCGCTCCT
>JAZUHD010000007.1:0-36115 GCA_045641545.1 Candidatus Nanosyncoccus sp. | reverse complement strand
ATCTGATACCAAATCAGAACAAACCGAACCACTTGGTGTAGAAAAATCAGTTGAGAAAGCCTCAACTGTCGATACTGCAACTATTGCAGTCATCGTAGCCTCATTCGTCCTCGTCTCTGCAGGAGCAGTCATCATCTTCCTCATAGAAAAAAGAAGGAATGAAGACGAGGAATAATAAAAAAACAAATCTCCCAAAAAACAAATTAAAAGTGTAAGATTTGTAAAATGAGTGTGGAAATCCCCCAGTAAAATGGGGGATTTTTGAATTATGAATTGAATGTTTATTATGTAAACTATCAATATTGAATGTCTCGATGAATAATTAATTCTGGTATTTTTTTGTGTTATAATATAAGCATTATGGCGAAGGTGATTTGTATTACAAACCAAAAGGGAGGCGTTGGTAAAACGACTACGGCCGTCAACCTTTGTTATTATCTTGCAAAAGAGAAAATTCGCGTATTGCTTGTTGATTTTGATCCGCAGGGAAATGCAACAAGTGGACTTGGGGTTGATAAGGAAGATTTGAAAGCAACGATGACTGAAGTAATGCTTGGAACTGCTGCGCTTTCAGATGTGATTGTGAAAACGAAATATAAGAATTTTGACCTTGCGCCGACGACACCGCAGCTTGCGAATGCGGAGATTGAACTGACAAAAATGAATAAAAAATTTGTTCAGCTTCGTGATAACTTGAAAAAGGTATCTAAAGATTATGATTACATTATTATTGATTCACCTCCGTCTCTGTCGCTCTTGACCGTGAATGGAATGATTGCATCAAATTATCTTCTTCTACCTGTTCAGACGGAGTTTTATGCGCTTGAGGGCGTTGCTCAGTTGCTCGAGAGTATGAAACTGGTTCGCAAGGTTAATCCTGGGCTTAAATTGCTTGGCGTGGTGGCGACAATGTATGATAAAAGGACTTCGCTTTCCATTCAGGTGCTTGCTGAGATTAAAAAGTATTTCAAAGACAGAACTTTTGAGACAACGATTCCGAGGAATGTAAGAATTGCAGAAGCGCCGAGTCATGGCGTGCCAGTCGGGGATTATGATAGATTTTCGAAGGGGGCAAAGGCTTATAAAGAATTAGCAAAAGAAGTTATAGAAAGGACGAAATAATGGGAAAAGCTTTGGGTAGGGGATTTGAGAGTTTGATTCCGGATGAACTTTTTGATGATGAATTTGATGTGACGACAAGTGAAGATGAAAAGGTTTCGTCTTTGCGTGACATTAAGCTGACCGACATTGTTCGTGATGAAGAACAGCCGAGGAAAGAGTTTTCTGATGAAGCATTGCAAATGCTTGCGGCTTCAATCAAAGAACACGGGGTTCTTCAGCCGATTGTTGTAACAAAGGATGAAGACAAATATAAGATTGTTGCTGGTGAAAGAAGATGGCGAGCTGCGAAACTCGCTGGACTAAAAGAAATTCCTGCGATTGTACGCTCGATCGACGCACAAAACCGACTGGAACTTTCGATTATTGAAAATGCACAGCGTGAAGATTTGAATGCCATTGAGCTTGCGACAGCTTATGTGAAACTGAAGACGCAATTTAATTTGTCTGAAAAGGATATTGCTGATCGAATCGGGAAGGGAAAAGCTTCGGTTGAGGCAACAATGAGACTTCTCCGGCTTCCAGAAGAAGCAAAAAAGATTATGGTTGCCGAAAAACTTTCTGAAGGTGTTATGCGTCCGCTAATTCCGATGGATGAAGAATTTATCATGAAGGTACTTCCAAAGATTGTTGAAGAAGGATGGACGGCAAGGAAAGTTGAGAGATATGTTGCAGAGAATAAGCAGAAAAGCTCAACGGCAGTCGTTAAAGAACGTATCTATGCGAAGGATGAGCAGAGAATTGGCGAACGTCATCATGTGACGGCGAAAATTCATGGCAGGAGCATTACGATTACTTGTGAAAATAAAGAAAAATTGAAAGAGATTATTGAATTTTTGGGGAGATAATTGGGGCGAAAGTATTGTGAATTTTTCTCGTTTTGCTTGGGTGTTAGGCGTCGCTAAATAAAATGTTGTAAAATTTACAACATTTTTTACTAGGTTCCTGGAAACGCAACATTTTTTTGATTAGACTATAGATATATTTTTTATAAAATCAGCTTATTTTTCTTTTCTGGTGAGTTGTTGGCGGAGTTTGTGTTTGGCGTGGGGGGTGAAGATTTTTTGGAACCAGGATTCTTTTGGAGTCTGATTTTTGTTGGTGAGAATTTCTACGACGTCAAAGTTTTCGAGTTTACGGTTTAAATTGGCGATTTTGCCATTGATTTTGACGCCGACGACGTGTTCGCCGATTTCTGAGTGGAGGCGGTAGGCAAAATCGAGAGGAAGGGAACCATAAGGAAGGTCGATGATGTCGCCCTTTGGAGTGTAAACGAAGATTTTGTCAGCGAAAAGGTTGAGTTTTAGCTTGTTTAAATCGATTTTTTTGCCTTCACGAAGTTGTGCGGCGGCGGTTTGAAGCTCGGTGATCCAGAGAAGGTTGGTCGGGAGATGCTGGATTTTGCCTGCCTTGTAGTTTTCAGTGAGCTTTTGTTCGTTGTAATAGAAGCTGGCGGCCAAACCACGTTCGGCGTATTCATGCATTTCTTTAGTGCGAATTTGGAATTCGATAATTTTCTTGTCTGGTGTGATGACGGTGGTGTGGAGGGATTGATAGCCGTTTTGTTTTGGAACGGCGATGTAGTCTTTTATTCTGCCGCCAAGAGGCGTATAAAGGGAATGAACGAGTCCAAGAACGAGATAGCAAGTTGTGATGTCTTCGACGATGATGCGGAGAGCGGTGAAATCGTAAATTTCTCCAACGTTTTGATTGTGCTTTGCGAGTTTTTTGTGGAGGGAATAGACGGATTTAACGCGGCCGGAAAGTTGAAACTCGATTTTTTCTCTGGTTAAGAGTTCTGTAATTTCTCCTTCAATTTTTCTGAGGGACTTTTCGCCGGATTTGTTGACTTTTTCAATTAAATCTTTGAGATATTTAAAACGTTTCGGGTCGACATAGAAAAAGGCTAAATCGGCTAGCTCAACGCGTAACTGCCCCATATTCAAGCGGTCGGCGAGAGGGGCGAAAATTTCGAGGGTTTCTTTGCTGATTTTCTTTTGTTTATCTGGAGGAAGAGCACCGAGAGTGCGCATATTATGGAGACGATCGGCAAGTTTGATGATCAGAACGCGTATGTCGGCTCCGAGGGCAATCATGAGACGAAGGAAATTGTCTTTGGTTTCTGGAAGATAAGTGTCAATATCACGCATGCCGGAGCGAGCTGTTGAGAGCTTTGTGACGCCATCGACAAGAAAGGCGACGGTTTCGCCGAATTCGGTTTTTATGTCGTTCAAAGCGACATCTGTGTCTTCGACGGTGTCATGGAGAACGCCGGCAATAATCGTGTCTTCGTCCATACCCCATTCAGTGAGAATTTTTTTCACGGCGAGAGGATGGATTATGTAGGCTTCGCCAGTTTTTCGGAATTGGCCATCATGAGCTTTGGTGGCGAAGTTAACCGCATGCTGGATTCTCTCATTGTCCATGATATAATTATAGCATAATGAGAATTTTATGGACTGATGGAAGCGCGTCGCCAAACCCTGGACCTGGCGGGTTTGCCGTAATTGAAGACGGGAAACCAGTGGCGCTTGGAAGTGAAAATCCTTCAACAAATATCAGAATGGAAGGGAAAGCAATGATTGCGGCGATTAAATTGGCCGGAGATGAAGGTTGTGAAATTCATTCTGACTCGCAATTCTGGATTAACGTTTTGACACAATGGGCACCGAATTGGAAAAAGAACGGTTGGAAAAAGAAAACTGGAGAAATCCAGAATCTTGATATTGTTCAAGAGCTGTATGGTTTATATGAAAAATATCCTGTTGAGCTTGTTTGGGTGCGTGGGCATGTTGGAACGGAGTTTAATGAAATTGCTGACACTTGGGCAAATAAAGCAAGGGAAGGAGAAACTTTGTGAAAAAAATTATTATTAAGGCAAAAGTAAAAAATCACGAAGAGTTTGAAAAAAAGCTCGAAGATATTGATATGGAGTTTTCGCCAATTATTTGGCAGCATGATCGTGTCTATCTTCCGAAGGGCTTCAAGCGAGGAATGAATTATCCGCGTATTCAAATGAGAACAGAGATGAAGTCTGTTGATAAACCGGCAAAATATAAGATGATTTTGAAGAGGCATATTGAGGATTCTGGAGTTGATGTGGTTGACGAAACGGAAATTAAAAATTATGCAGAAATGGTGAATATTGTTCATCAGTTGGGTTTCAAGAAGATTAATGAGGTGAGCCGCAAACGCCAGGAGATTATTATGGATGATGATACTGTGATTTATTTAGATAATGTTGAGAGCGTTCCTGGCTATTACGCTAAGATTGAAGCTAAATTACATGATGATGATAATATTTCTGTCGTAATAGAAGATTTGACCAAAACTTTGGGAGTTTTGGGTATTAAGGATGTTATTTCTAAGCCTTATTTTGAGCAAATAAATGGATGAGGAAATTTTATTAATTGATAAACCTGACCAAATGTCTTCGTTTGGTGTCGTTGCGAGAGTGCGACGAGTTTTGTCGGAGAAGGCTGGCAAAAAGGTGAAGGTTGGCCACACGGGGACGCTTGATCCGTTTGCGACGGGGCTTTTGATTTTGCTGGTTGGAAAGGGAACGAAGCGATCTAATGAGTTTTTGAAACTTGATAAATGGTATGAAGCTACTATTAGGCTTGGTGCGAAATCGACAACGGGAGATCCGGAAGGAGAGATTTCTGTTTTTGATGTTCCTGAACCAGATTTTGAGGAGGTTAAAAAAGTTGTTCAAAGCTTTCAAGGAAAAATTCAGCAAAGAGTGCCGAATTTTTCTGCTGTAAAAATTAATGGACAGAGAGCATATAAGCTTGCTAGGGAAGGTAAGGAAGTTGAAATGCCTGTCAGGGAAGTGGAGATTTTTCAGATTGAAATTCTTGATTATAAATGGCCAGAACTTAAAATTCGTTGTCATGTTTCGAGCGGAACATATATTCGGACGCTCGGGGAAGATATTGGAGAGAAACTGGGGGTGGGGGGATATTTGACGCAGCTAAGGCGGACAAAGGTGGGAGAGTATTCTGTCCGAGACGCGATTTTTCTAGATGAGTTTATGAGAGAGAATTCTTGACAAATTAAAGAGTTTATGCTAAAATGGAGTTAAGCCTGAGAAATGGCGATTGTTTTGGAGTGCTTGAATCCTTTGTAGTAGAGGATTTTTTTGTTGGTTTTTGAGGAAAAGAAGATTGACGAAAGGTGCTGGGGGAAGGTAAACTTAAAGGGAATATATAATAAGAAAGGAATTAATATGAATCGCAAAGAATTAATTACGGATGATAGTGAAGAGAATGGAGATCCATTTGGTTTTTCGCAATTTTTGGACGAGCAAAAGAGTGACTATGACGGTGGCGATGGAGAGAAAGAACGAGATAAAGAGAAAATCCTAGGGAATAGAGAGAAATACTTGCTTGAAGAAGAAGCAATAAAGAAAACTAGGAAGATTGTGTATGAACATTTTAATGATAGGTGGGAAGACAAGAAATATTCCTCTTTGCTACGCGATTCGGGAAAAATGGTAGATAAAATTATATGCGAACTAGAAACGGAGTTTTATCTTGATCAGGCTCCACTAGTTATAAAAGACGAGGAAAAAAGAAGACAATGGGTGGAACACATAAATGAATGTGCCGGAGAGGAAAGGGGAGAAATAAGAGGGTTTGGTTTTACGCCAATAGAAAGATGTACTGAAGCATGTTTGGAGGCTGTAACTTTGGGCGATGATATGGAGAAAGTTTGTGGAATAATCAAAGAATATCATGAGGGCGGTAACGATCATAGAGTCGGCGCAACCTATCAGGTTGTTAAGGATCTAATTAAATATGCTGATTGGGGAGACGAGTTTGCTGATTATGTAGGTTATTCTGGGATTGATTTTGAAAACGATTCTCTTGAGGAAAGAAATGAAAAAATTCAAGGTGTAGCAAAAAAACTTGGTATGGAAGGTGGAGATTTAGAGGACTGGCGATTTAGCAGTTAACCTATTTGATAAGAGATAGATAAATTGCTATTGTGGTTTGTGTTGAAAAGTTTTGTTAGATATGATATAATGGCTCGCATGATAACAAAAGAGAATAAAGACAAGGCTATTGCCAAGGTCGCTCGTAACAAAGCTGACGTTGGTTCTCCTGAAGTTCAAGTTTCTATTCTTACTGAACGTATCAAAGAAGTTACGGAACACGTTAAGAATAACAAACATGACTTTATGGCCAAGCGCGGACTTATGCAAATGGTCGGCAAACGCAAAAGACTTCTTAAGTATCTCGAAAAAACAAATTTCGAGCTCTACAAAGAAACAGTTGCGAAGCTTGGTTTGAGAAAATAGTAAAAAACACCGCCTGCGGGCGGTTTTTTGATGATAAAATAGGGTTATGATTATTTTGTTTGGTGCACCTGGAAGTGGAAAGACGGTTCAGGGCGAAATGTTGGCTAGAAAATATAGGTGGCAGTGGGTTTCTTCACGGGATCTTTTGATGTCTTTGAATGATAAAGATGTGACGATGGCTTTGAATCACGGGATGCCCGTCGATGATGATAGTAATATTAGGATTCTCAATCGGTCGATGTTGGAGATTGAGAGGTATTCGAATTGGAAGGCGGTTTTGGATGGATTTCCGAATAGCGTCGGGCAGATTTATTGGATGATTGAAAACGGATATTTGGAAAAAGTGGATGGAGTGATTGTTCTGCAAGTGCCGAGGGGGGAACTGTGGAGGAGGATTTTGGCGCGTGGACGTGTAGATGATACGAGGGCGGCTTATGAGCGAAGGCAGGATATGTATGAGAGGACGGTGACTGGGATGTTGCATGTTTTGAAGGAAAATAATATTCCAATTTCTAACGTTAATGGGCAGAATGCTCCGGAAGATGTGTTTTTGAGGGTTGAGGAAAAACTTGGGGAGTGGGGGTTGGTTCCGAAGAAGAATTTTGAAAAAATTTCGTAAGGAAAAAGCCCCTCGGATGAGGGGCGGGGGAGTGTTTTTTTGAAGTGCCGGCTTGGTTCAAGCGTTGGTTCGGAATTCGAGGTCGTCCAGGTAGGCCTGAATTTTTTCGGCGCATTTTGCTGACATAAGGCCACAAAGTGTAGTTGCGGCTTTGGCACATGCGTCACGATCTTTATGTGAGACCTTTATTCCTCCGTTATGCGTTGTATTAGAAAAATAGAATTTCACATGTGTTTCCGGCGGATCTCCGGCTGTGGTAGGACGCGTTACGACATACGCAACGCAAGCATCGTGTTCCTCTTGAAGCTCTTTCTTTGCTTCGTGGCAGATACGAATGAGTGGATCAGAACTGTCGTCCTTTCCATTCTTTTTTTTTGGCGCAACAGCGTCGATGGGAACTACGCCATCTATGACGAGTTCCTCGTGATTTGCTTTGATAATCTGCAAATCAATTCACTCCTTTTTTGAAAAAATTCGTGGGCACACAAAACCCAACCTTCTAATTATATCACACTTGTGTTAAAAAGTCAATCTTATCTGGATATTCATACGGGATTAGTCTATTTTGCTCCAATTTTTGGCGTTATAGACTTTTAGGGGGGTATTTTCTTTTTCGACAAAAACTAGATGACAATAATCGCCCTCTTTTATACTGACAAAATCGGCTTTGTTGGCTGGGACATATTTGTTATAATGCTCGAATTTGAATTTTATGATGCTGTTTGAATCTTTGAAAGCGACTTCGCCGATTTTGGTGATTTTTTCGGTGGAGATTTTGAATTTGTTTTTATTGATTCTGGAGAGAACCTGAATAATGTATATGGTTTTTATGATAAACATAAATAGGAGAAAAATAGATACGAAGCCAGACATAAATATTGCGATGAATTTGTCGTCGATTTCTTGATAAAACGACATAATAAAGATGAATATGAATAGGCTAGCTAAGATGAAAAAGAAAATTTCTGTGCGGATTTGGCCAGTTTCTGACAAAAAATCATGTTTGATGATTTGCTTTGTGAGTGCTTTCTTTTCTATTGATGCTTGCGTGGTTTCGGTGCTGGGCTGAGGAATTTCTGTGATCTTTGTTTTGTCGCTGACTACAAATTGGTTTTCGTTGAAAATTAGGCGAAGTTTTCCGCAGCTGATAATGTAAAATTTGTCGCCTATTTCGCTATCATAGTAGCTACTTCTGTCACCTATGATTGATTCGTTTTCTAATTTGAATAGCTTTTCGAAATAGAAGAAATATGTCGTATCTTTTCCGCCGTCAGTGTCATTAGAAATTCTAATATCTTTATCTTTTAAGATATCTTCATAGATTATGTAATTTCCTTTAAGTATTTTGATATCTGGCTTTATTCTGAATGTTAGAATAATTGCCGAAACAACAAAAAATACGAGACTAACAAATAGGAGAGTAATATCTTTTGATGTGATGAATGATATGAGGGTAAAAATGGCGACGACAAGAAATTGAGAACAAACGATTAGGGCTAGAATTGATACGGCTAGGCGTTTTTTGCCTAGAATTAGTTTTGGGGTGAGTTCTTGTTTCATATGAATCCTTTTTGGTTATGGTTTTATTGTAGCAAGAAATTAAAAATGTTCAATTTTGTGTTATAATGGGAGGTATTAAATTAACAGGGAAGACGGCAGATATAAGGGCTGTTTTGAACAGAGTTTGTATCTGAGGTTTTCCCGAGAAAGGAAACTACTATGGATATTATTAACCCTAGTGGAAAGAAAACCACGGTTGTAAAAACCGATTGGCTTGGCAGAGAATTGTCTCTCGAAGTTAATCGCGTTGGATTTAGGACGACTTCTTCTGTTTTGGTTAAATATGGCGATACGGTCGTGCTCGGCTCAGTTGTGGTCGGGACGAAGCCGGTGGTTCAAGATTTCTTCCCACTATCAATTGATTATGAAGAAAAATATTATGCATCTGGCAAAATTTCTTCATCGAAATTTATTAAGAGGGAAGGAAAGCCTTCTGATAATGCGGTTTTAGTTGGACGCTTGATTGATCGTCCAATTCGTCCACTATTTCCAAAGGGCTACCGTCAAGAAGTGCAGGTTGTGACGACGGTTCTTTCAATGGATCCGAATTTCCGCCCAGACTGCGTTGCGATGGTTGCAGCAAGTGCTGCGCTTATGAACGCAGGTGTGCCATTTGATGGTCCGGTTGCTGGACTTCGCATTGGAAGGATTGACGGTGAATTCAAGGCGTTCTTGACTCCAGAAGAAAGGGAAAAATCGGCACTCGATCTTGTTGTTGCTTGTAAAGATGGCAAGGTCGTCATGGTTGAAGCAGGTGCAAAGGAAGTTCCTGAGGATATGATTATTGAGGCGATGCATTGGGCTGTGAAAAATGTTCAGCCTGCGCTTGATCTTCAACGCGAGCTTGCAGAAATTGTGGCTGCTCCTCAACAAGAATATGAACTGGTTCTTCCTGACGAAGAAATTCAAGCAAAAGTTGACAAATGGTGCGACGGAAAATTTGGCGACAAAGTTCGCGGAAACGTTCTCGAGCGTTCGCAAATTTTGGATGATTTGAAGTATCAAATGCATGATGAATTTGCACTCGAAATGGGTGAAGGCGAAACTGACAATGAAAAAGTTGAATGGTATGACGCTAATTTGCGCGATAAATTCAACCAGGCATTTGAACTTGCCGTTCATCATGAAGTGCGTCGTTCGATTGTTGAGGAAGGAGTTCGTCCTGACGGGAGAAAACTCGACGAGGTTCGTCCGCTTTCTTCGCAAGTTGGAATTTTGCCAAGAACTCACGGCTCGTCGCTCTTTACGCGTGGCGTAACGCAAGCTATGAATATCGTTACGCTCGCTCCGCTTTCGTTTGGACAACTTGTTGATACGATGGAAGTTACTGACGGAATTCGTCGTTATATGCACCACTATAATGCGCCGTCTTATACCGTTGGCGAATGCGGAAGACTTGGTTCTCCTGGACGACGTGAAATTGGACACGGGTATTTGGCTGAGCGCGCTCTCACTGCTGTTCTTCCAACTGAGGAAGAATTTCCATATTCGATTCGTTCTGTGACAGAAATTATGTCTCAGAATGGTTCGACCTCAATGGCTGCAACTTGTTCTTCATGCTTGGCATTGATGGATGCTGGTGTGCCTTTGAAACGTCCAGTTTCTGGCGTTGCGATGGGACTCATGGTTGATGTTCCAAAAGGACAACCGATTACTGATGCTGATATTGATAAGGCGTATGTTCTTACGGATCTTATGGATGCTGAAGATTTTGCTGGTGATATGGACTTCAAGGTTACTGGAACCACCGAAGGTGTTACCGCGCTTCAGATGGATATGAAAGTTCATGGACTTCCTGTTGATATTCTCGAAAAGGCAATTAAGCAATCTCATGCTGGCAGAATGCATATTTTGGAGCACATGCTTTCTGTGCTTCCTGGTCCAAGGGCTGAGATTTCTCAATATGCACCACAAATTGAAAAATTGATGGTTAATCCGGACAAGATCGGAGCGATTATTGGTAAAGGTGGGGAAATGATTAATAAAATTACTTCCGAAACCGGAGCTATGGTTGATATTGAGGAGTCTGGTCTTGTGACAATTTCTGGAAATGATCCTGAAAAAATCCAAAAAGCACTTGATTGGATTAAAGGACTTGTTGAGATGCCTGAAGTTGGAAAAATTTATAATGGTAAAGTTGTGACGATTAAGGAATTTGGCGCATTTGTGAACATTTTGCCAGGAATTGATGGCATGCTTCATATTTCTCAAATTTCCGATAAGAAGGTCGCAAAAGTCGAGGATGTTCTCAAAGTTGGACAAGAAGTCAAAGTTCGACTTGTTGCGATTGATGACAAGGGAAGATTGTCGCTTTCGATGAGAAATTTGGACTAATTGAAAAATCTCCCGGAAGGGAGATTTTTTGTTTGAATGAAGAAAATGGAGTATAATTACGGTTATAGTAAAGATAGGAGGAAAATGACGGAAAAGACAGAAAAAGTTGCGACGAAAAAAGTGAAGAAAACGTCGGAAAAAAGCGATGCGGTCGTGAAGAGAGTTGGTATTTCTAAGAAAAAAATTGATGGCTCAAAGGCTGCATATGTGAATGCAATTTCGCTGGTGTTGGCTCTAGTATTTGGAGCGATTGTAATTTGTTTGGGGGTTGGTGAATTTTCTGGATGGGAATTCTTTGGATCGATGTTTGTTGTTTTGTTCGAATTTCCGGCGGTTGCTTTTGGAATTTTGTCAGTTATTTGTGCGGTAATTTGTATTTTTTCGGTGAATAAAATTACCGATAAAACTGCATTTGAAAAAATTTGGAAGATTCTCTATAAAGTTTGTTTTGGATTTGGGCTTTTTAAGGCTATTGACGTTGTTTCGATTGTGATTTATGCGTTATTGGCGATTAGCCCAAATTCTGGCGTGGATCAGGGCTATTTGTGGCTTAATCAATTCTTGCCAACATTCATTGTTTTTGTTGTTTATATGGGGATTGCTCTACTTGCGAAGAAAATTTTGGCAGGAAAGACGGTTCTTGTGAGGATTTTTGGAATTATTGCAATGGTTCTTGCTAGCGTTGGATGTCTGGTGGCGTTGATTGGTTCGCTTTGTAATCTATATGATACTGAACGAGTAGATGATTCGAGATATTCTGATGACAGTTCAGAAATCGAAAATCAGGATATACAGGATTTATTTAATAGCCCTTTCTTTAACCCGTTTGGATTTTAAGTCGTAATAAAAAATATCTCTGTTTTAGGGATATTTTTTTTCGGCTTATGGTATAATTATTGTAATTATGGCTAAAAGTAAGAAAAAATCAAAAAAAGGTGGGCGAAATAAGAGAGAAATAACAAGGGAAGAATATGAACTTCCTGGTGGGTTTTGGAGGCAGACTTTTGCGGTTATTCTGATTTTGATCGCGGTAGTTTTTGTTGCTTCTTGGTTTGGAACTGAAGCAAGCGTGCTGCAAATGATTCATGACGGCGGAATTAAGGTGATCGGATGGGCATATTATTTTATTCCCGTTGCTTTGGTTTTTCTTGCTGTAAAAATCTTCCGTTCGGAACATAATAAATTGTCGGCAGTTGTTTATGCCGCAATGTTAATTATGGTACTTCTTCTGTCTGGATTTTTTGGAGCTATTAACTACAAAACGGCATCTTATGGCGGTATAATTGGTGCTTTTATTAATAATTATGTGGCTGCAAATCTTGGTTCTTTGGTTTCGTTGATTATCTATTTTGTCTTGATTTTTTTGGTTGCGATTTTTATTCTTCAAATGAGTCCTTCGGCAGCAATTAAACAGATGAAGGACAGTGTGAAACGTGAGAAGAGACAGGCGGCTGAGGACGGTGAAGAAGGCGTGAAAACAGGAAGGCTTGGAGGATTGAAGATTAATTCTGGTGTTGCTTTGAAGACTGCTGAAAAAGTGGAAGGAAAAGGGAAAGTTTCTGCGTTTTCGGTTAAGGGAAAAGGGAAACAATCTGCGGAAACAGAGAAGAAAGCTGATCCTGAAAAGGCTTTGGTCGCTGTTTCTGATCCGAATTGGAAAATGCCGAGTGTCGAATTGCTTGAGAAAAAACAGTCTCCTGCGGATGCTGGAAATATTCAACAGAACGCGATGATTATCCAAAATACTTTGGCGGAGTTTGGAATTGAAGTTGAGATGGAAGGAGCAAATATTGGGCCGAGAGTAACTCAATACACAATGAAACCGCCTGCAGGCGTGAACCTTTCCAAGATTTTAGCAAGAGATAAGGAGCTTGCGCTGAATTTGGCGGTCGATAAGATTAGGATTGAGGCTCCTATTCCTGGAACGAGGTCTGTTGGTGTTGAAATTCCAAACACCAAATCTGCAGACGTACGTCTTCGTGGTGTGATTGAAAGTAACGAATGGAAGAATTCGACCGATTCGCTTACGTTCGCGGTTGGTAAGGATATTTCTGGTAAATCCGTTGTTGCTAATCTTGCAAAAATGCCACATCTTCTTATTGCTGGTACTACGGGTTCTGGTAAATCGGTCATGACCAATGCCTTGATTTCCTCCCTTCTTTATCGTAACTCACCTAGCGATATGAAATTAATTATTGTTGACCCAAAGCAGGTGGAGATGGCGCAATATGAAGATATTCCGCATCTTTTGACTCCGATTATCGTGTCTGTCGAGAAGGCGCTTTCGGCTATGAAGTGGGCTGTAAATGAAATGGAGCGTCGTTATACGGAGATGTCGAAGGAGAAAGTCAAAAATATCATTGATTATAATAAAAAGATGGAAAAGGTTGCGCTTGAAGATAAAGATGGGAATGAACAAGCGCATGATGGCGGGAAAATGCCATATATTGTTGTTATCGTTGATGAGATGGCGGACTTAATGATGATGGCGGGGAAAGATCTTGAAATGTTGATTGTGAGGATTGCACAGAAAGGTCGTGCGGCTGGTATTCACCTTGTTCTTGCAACTCAACGTCCTGAGGTTAAGGTTATTACCGGTCTCATTAAGGCGAATATCCCTGGAAGAATTGCCTTTGCGGTTGGTAGTCAGATTGACTCGAGAATTATGATTGATCAGGGTGGTGCTGAAAAACTACTTGGAAAAGGTGATATGTTGATGCTTACAACTGAGATGATGGGTAAGCCAAGAAGGATTCAGGGCGCTTGGGCGAGTGATGAGGACGTGGCGAAACTTACAGACTTCCTTCGTGAGCAAAGACCACCAGAATATAATAATGATGTTGTTGCTCAGCCGGTTCAGATTAAGGGTATGGGCCCATCTGCTGGCGGTTCGATCGGTGATCTTGGTAGAACTTACGACCCAAATGATCCAATTGTTCGAAAGGCCGTTGAACTTTCTATTGCTAAGGGCAAGTTTTCTACGGCTATGCTTCAGACTTATCTTGGAAAAGGGCACGGATTTGTTTCGGGGCTTGCGATTTGGTTTGAGGAAATTGGGGTGATTGGAGAGGCTAACGGAAACAAACCGCGTGATGTTTTGATTTCTTCGCTCGAAGAGTTTGATAATCTGGCTAATATGTAAAAAATAACTCCCGAGAGGGAGTTATTTTTTTGAACAAATTTTATTACATTTCTCCGCGAGGTGGTTCGCCTTCTGGTTCGGCAAGAAGTTTTTTACCTTTAACTTCGAAACGTTGACCGGTGACTGGGGAAACGAAGTAATCTTCGTTTAAGAGATTAACAAACATGGTGAGATCTTTGTCGTCCATAATGATAATGGAGCCATCGTCGTCAGTCATGAGTTCGACTTGAACTTCGTCAGCATAGTCGATGAGGTCTTTTTGAGCCATAGCTTCTTCGACAACGATGCCTTGAACCTTTTTGAGTAGTGGCTTGCGATCTTGGAGAAGAGCGTCGAGAGTTAAGCCTTCGGCGAAGCTGAGTTTGTATTTCTTTTGAAGTTCGCGGGCTTTTTCTTCGGCAAGAACTTGAGATTTGTAATCGTATTGGAAAAGGGTTTCGAACTTAGTTTGGTTGAAAATAACAACATCTTCACCGACGATAGCGACTTGGTTGTCGTCTGGAACTTTCAGTCCAACTTCAGCAGAGAACGGTTCAAAACTTTCTCCATTGAGTTCCCATGAGGTTGCGCCTTTGAGGGCTGCTGAGGCGGCGATACTTTTGGCGATGTAGAAAAATTTCATTTCGCCGTCGCTTGGGTAGCTGAACTTAGCTATGATACCTTTGATTTTCTTAAATTCATATTCGTTATCAGTGAAATAAGCGATGTCTTTATATTCGTTTTCGATGAGGTTCAAAAGAGTGTCAGCGCGAGTGACTTTTTCGAGCTTTGTACGATAGATGACTTTGTCTTCGCCATCGGATTTTTCATATTCGTGACATTCAAGGCCTTTGTCGGCTTCTTTGATGATATAGCCGACGGCTTCTTGCATGAACATGGATTTAACGGCGTTTGTGAGCTTGTCAGAATAGCGAACTTTGTATGGGGTGTAATTTTTGTTGAAAAGGAAGAGTTCGACGCTGACATTGTTTTTGATTTCGTCGACTTCGTTTGCCCATTGAAAGACATCGAAGACGTTGTGTGAATTTTCTGTATCCATTAGTATTACCTTCGTTAATGTTTTAGATATTATAACACGGAATAGGGAAGGGCTAAAGGATTTTGTTGATGGAAATAGAAAGTGAGATGAGAGGCGGGGGATAAGAAGGGTAACCAGTAGGGGGGATGTTATATGAGAGTACTACATACTTACCACCGATTCTCAGGCTTAGTTCTATTTTAGCATAAACATAATAAAAAGTCAAGACAGAGGTGTTCGGGTATTATGAAATAATTGCGTGGAGTTTGTCAAATAGGTTGAAACTTCGATTTTGAAATAAAAATAAGAAAAGTAAATAGGATTTTTTGCATTATTTTGTAACTATTTTAATTATTTTGCAAAACGCGGTGATCTTTGCCAAATTGTGAATTATTACAGAGAGAATAGGGAATTATCTAACGCTGAGATTCAGGTTTTCCACAGGGTGTGGAAAACTTTTTATCTATAAAATAGTTGATTTTATCTGAAAATGTGTGAAAGGCGTTGAAAATGTAAAAAAAGTTGAAAAAAGTACTTGCAATTTGAAAATGATTACGCTAAACTAGGTTCAGTGGAAGTCAACGAAACAAAAACCACTAAAATAAAAAAGGAATTTCAAAGGAAGAGAAATGACTGAAGTAAAAGTAAACGAAGAATACGATTACGAAGTAGTCTACCTTTCTAAATAGTAAATTCTGTTTAGAACATTAATAAAGTTTTGAGATCGGCCAACTAGGAGTTTCGGCACGCGATTTCCTTAAGCGGTTCGCGAAACCAAAACCGTCAGCACATTCATTAAACACCTCCCAATTTAAAACTCTATTAGGCCGAAAGGCTAACAATCAATACACAATAAGTCTCTCAACGGCTGCGATATGTGATTAGCTTCGCGCTGATAAATCGTGGTAGATCTAATGTGTAATCAAACAAAAATCTAAGCAAATACAAAAATGCTGAAGTTTCTAGTTGAGCGATCTCAAACAAAGTCGTCATGTTATAATATAGACATGACAGAAGAACTTCATAAACCAGTGATGCTATCAGAAGTACTTGAGGTCCTAAAGCCGAGATCGGGCGAATCGTATTTAGATTTGACGGCGGGATATGCAGGACACGCAAGTGAAATTTTGGCGGTGACACGGAATTATAAAGACTCGGTTCTTGTTGATCGAGACCCGTTTGCTGTTGATTTTTTGAAAGGGAAGTACGAAAGTGAACCAATCAAAATCGTGAACGAGGATTTTTATAATGCGGTGCTGCATGAAATTGAGTGTGGAAACACTTTTGATATGATTCTGGCGGATTTTGGAGTATCTTCGCCGCAACTAGACATGGAAGGAAGAGGGTTTTCTTTTTCAAAGGATGGTCCGCTCGACATGAGAATGGATCAGAGGCAAGATTTGACAGCTGAGCGTATTGTGAATAAATGGAGCGAACGCGATTTAGCTGAACTTTTTGTGAAATATGGAGAAGAAAAGCCTGGATTTTCTAAGATGATTGCGAGAGAAATTGTTCACAATCGACCATTTCGTTCGACGAAAGAATTGGCGGATTTAATTAGGAGTAAATCGAGATTTTCTCATACTCATCCGGCAACAAGAATCTTTCAGGCGATTCGAATTCAAGTGAACGATGAACTTTTTGTGATTGAGGAAACTTTGCCGCTACTTCCGAAGGTTTTAAGACCTGGTGGGAGAGTTGCAATCATAACTTTTCATAGCCTGGAAGACAGAATCGTTAAAAACTATTTCAAGGAAACGAGTAGTTTTGGAGAAGAATCTGAACTTGAACTGATTAATAAAACGCCAATTGTTGCGGCAGAATCGGAGTTGGTTATCAACCCACGAGCGAGAAGTGCAAAACTCCGCGCTGCTAAAAGAGTATAAGAGACAGATTAAGGTTTCTAGAAATTTTTAAGCGAGGTGAGCCCTCGAGTGGTTTTGATAATAAAAAAATAATAAAAACAAAAAGGAGGCATTATGCCAAAGCAAATCATTGTTAAAAACAAAAGCCGCGCTCAAAAAGTGACTGTTCGTTTTAACTAATAGGCTGTCTCCCAACATGGGCGTAAAGCCTACCATATTTTGGATTGTTGTGGAGCAAAATTGGAGTGTGTGAAAAGTTGACCTTCGTCCCCGAAGCGTTATCTAGGTTACTTATGGCTCTGCTTAGATAACGACGGGGATTCTATGGACTTTTCATACTAAAAATAAAAACTAAAAATAATTGCGAGAAAATGAGAAATAATCAAACAACATTTACTACTAGGCGTGGAACAAATTATTCTGAGCCTGTACAAAATTGGACGAGAAGTCGTAATTCTTCAAGAACACGAAACGGAATGAGTAAGTTGTCTTATGGAGTGATCGTTGGAATGTTGACGTTGTTGGTTGGATTGGTTTATGT
This sequence comes from Candidatus Nanosyncoccus sp., assembly GCA_045641545.1. Taxonomy (GTDB): domain Bacteria; phylum Patescibacteriota; class Saccharimonadia; order Saccharimonadales; family Saccharimonadaceae; genus Nanosyncoccus. The sequence continues at coordinate 18,615 of JAZUHD010000007.1, read as the reverse complement.
TGGGCAGGGAAAAGCGGCGTCTTCGTATGATTACGAAATTTCCAGAGTTGAAGATTCAATTATGGAACTTCAAATTCAAAAGGAAGATTTGGCAGTTGAACAAGCACGGCTTACATCGCTTGCGTCGGCTGGAACAAACGAAGTTGCTATGAGTATGGAGGATGGAACTGCTGCGGGATATGCGGCTGAATAGTGTGATATAATTATAAGCACGATGGAAAGAAGTCGTGTTAGATTTTTGAGAATAGTTTGTCTTTTTGTTCCAATGCTTGCCATTATGGCGAGGCTTTTTGATATTCAGATCATTCATCATGACGACTATGTGAAAAAAGCGTCCGATGAGCATATTTCTGAAAGTGTTATCAAGGCAACGCGTGGTGAAATTTATATGATGGATGGGGAAGATATTGTTCCTGTTGTTTTGAATGAGACTGTTTATACGGTCGTTTTTGATCCTATGAATGTTGATGAGGAAAAGGTGAAAGAGGTTTTTGATAAATATGCGAAGGATAATTTGATTGCGAAGTGGGAGGATGTGTTTCATGATAAGTCAAGACGATATTATATCGTGGCGCGGGGTGTAAAATATGAAATTGCGAAAAAAATCGTTGATGAACTTGTTAAAAACAATGTGGTTGGCGTGACTTTTGAAAAAACTACACAGCGTGTTTATCCGGAGGGAGAATTGGCGTCGGGGCTTTTGGGATTTGTGAATGTTGACGGGGAAGGACAGTATGGTATTGAAGGGTCGTTAAATAAGGAATTGTCTGGAACGGATGGAAGTCTTAAGGCTCTTCGAGACGTTGGCGGGGTTGTGTTGTCGATTGGCGATGAGAATATTGAAACGCCGGCGATTGATGGTGAAGATGTTGTACTTTCGATTGATAGAAATATCGAACTGAATGTTGAGAAGATTTTGGCAAAATATGTCGAATCAACAGATGCGACAAACGCAAGTGCGATTGTGATGAATCCGCGAGATGGAACAGTGCTTGCAATGGCAAATGTACCAACTTATAATCCGGCAAAGTATTCCGATGTGGAGGACATTAGTCTATTTCGGAACAGTGTTGTCGATGAACCGTACGAAGCGGCAAGTGTCTGCAAGACTTTTACTTTTGCAACGGCGATTGATCTTGGCGTAATGAATGCGAATACGACATTTTATAATTCCGATGCATATACGGTTGATGGTTTAACGCTCGGAAATGCCTATAAGGGCGTTTTGGGGACTTTGACGATGCAGACAGCGTTCGACTATTCACTTAATACTGGCTCATCCTATGCATTGCAGTTGATTTCTGGAGGATCGGAGATTAATGAATATGGCCGGGAGAAATTGTATGAATATTTGCAAAAGATGCGACTAGGAAAAGAGACCGGCATAGAAATTTATGAAGATACTGGTTTTGTACCAACACCAGATGAGTATGACTACACTATGAATTTTACGTATGCAAACATGACTTTTGGACAAGCTATGAATTTAACGATGGTGCAGATTGCTTCGGCATTCTCTGCGGTAATTGATGATGGTTACTATCATACGCCGTCTGTTTTGGCCGGAAAGAGAATTGACGATGTTTTTGAAACTGAAGAAAAAGATGAAAATATCGAGCAGGTTATTAGTGCTTCGACTAGTGCCCAAATGAGAGAGATGCTGCATAACACGCGAACGAGCAAGAGACGAAATGGGATTGATAAGGCTGGGTATTATATTGGTGGCAAAACTGGAACTGGGCAAGTCGTTCTTGCTGATGGTAGTTATTCTGAAGCATCGGCCGCGGGGGAAACAATTGGTGGATATATTGGATTTGGTGGAAGGGAAGGGGAGCTTCCAGAATATGTCGTAATGGTTAAACTATGGGGGAAAGGACAACATCTTGGTGGGGAAATGGTGACGCCAGTTTTTGATGATATCAGTAATTATCTCATTGATTATTTAAAAATTCGGCCGAATTTGTAGTAAAATATAAGTATGAACGAAATTTCAAGTGAAGTTTTTTTTGGAATGATTTTGGCGCTCGGGTCGTTTCTTCTTTCTATGTTTTTGACGCCGATTTATACCTATTTTGCTTATAAATATAAGTTTTGGAAGAAACAAAAAAAGGAAACCTTAACTGGCGAAGCGTTGCCGGTAATGACGAAATTGCATGCGCATAAATTTCGTAAGCCTTTTCCTACAATGGCTGGGATTGTTGGTCTTGTTACGGTTGCTGTAGTAACTTTGACTTGTAATTTGGAGCGAGGTTGGACTTGGCTTCCACTTGCAGCTTTTCTTGGAGGTGGATTTATCGGGCTTATTGATGATTCGATTAATATTTTTGGTAGCGGAAAGGGTGCTGCTGGACTTCGCGCACCAATGAAAATGTTCTTGATTACGGTCGTTGGATTAATCGGCGGATGGTTTTTTGCTTGTAAACTTGAAATGACGAGCGTAATGGTCCCGTTTATTGGTGATTTCGATCTTGGTGTTTTTGGAATGATTTTGGTGTTTACATTTGCCGTGGTTGCGACAAGTAATGCGGTTAATATTACTGACGGGCTTGACGGGCTTGCTGGCGGCGTGATGGTTCTTGCATATGGCGCATATGGTGCGATAGCTGTTTTGCAGGGTAGCTGGCAACTGGCAGCCTTTTGTTTTACGGTTGTTGGTTGGCTTCTTTCGTATACTTGGTTCAATATTCCTCCCGCAAGGTTCATGATGGGGGACACTGGGTCGTTTGCGCTTGGTGCTGGACTTGGCGTGGTAGCAATGCAAACTGATTGTTTTTTGCTTCTACCTATAATTGGAATATTGTTAGTCGTGGAAGCTGGTTCGAGCTTATTGCAGATCACTTCTAAGAAATTGTTTCACCGAAAGATTTTTATCAGTGCGCCAATCCATCATCATTTTGAGGCAAAAGGATGGGGAGAAGCGAAGGTCGTGATGAGATTTTGGATTTTGGCTGGAGTTGCTGCGTTTCTCGGTGTTTTCATTGCTGGTGTCTCGGGGATGATTAAGAAAAATTAAACTAATTGGAGGTTTGGGTGAGGAAGCATAAAAGTGACAGAGTAATCGGGGCTTTTACGCTTATTTTGTTGGCTATTGGATTAGTGGTTATTTATGCGATTGGACCCTTGCGCGCGAATTTTTCCAATGCGGCTTATGGGACGACTTTTGATGAGAACTATTTCTTTTTCCATCAACTTATTACGGTTGGGATTTCTCTTTTTGCTTTTATTTTTGCTTTTAAGTTTTTGCCATACGAAAAAGTTAAGAAATTTTCCTGGATTGTCTTGGTTTTAGGTTTTGTTGCTTGTGCGATTTTGCAAATTGCGGCATGGGCGAATGCTGAGAGTATTGCAAGCTGTCAGCTGGGCGCTTGTCGGTGGTTAAAAATTGGATCTTTGGGTACCTTGCAGCCTGCAGAAATATTAAAATTGGGTTTGATACTTTATCTTGCGCAGTTGATTGCGAAAAGGAAAGAGGAAGGTTTTCTTGATACGAGTGATTTTTGGGTTCCTTTTTCTGTAGTGTCCGTGTTGTCGATTTTGTTTGTTTGTGTTTTTCAGGCAGATTTAGGTTCGACCGTGGTGATTGTAGCGATTTTATTGGCGATGTTGTTTGTGAGCGGGATGAAAATTAGTAAGATTGCATTAGTTATTGGTGTTTTGTTGCTAGGTGGCGTGTTAGCAATTTTGACTTCACCGCATCGCATGGAAAGAATGATGACGTTTACGGATGCGGAAGATGCGGATTCTTATCATATTGATAATGCGTTACTTGCTATTGGTACTGGAGGAATTTTTGGAGTGGGGGTTGGAAATACGGTGCAGGCGACTGGGTATCTTCCGGAGTCGATTAACGATTCGATTTTTGCCGTGATGGGAGAAACGTTTGGATTTGTTGGGCTCTGTGTGATTCTGTTGTGTTTTTGCGTCTTGCTTTATCGTATTTTGCGAGTGGTTGAATTTGCGGGGAAGGATGAGTATGCATTAATTTCCGCTGGGGTTTTTGCGTGGATTTTGACGCATGTTGTGGTGAATATTGCTGCAATGACTGGGCTGATTCCGTTGACTGGAATCACTTTGCCACTTTTAAGTTATGGTGGAACAAGTTTGGCATTTACTTCGTTTGGTTTGGGGCTCGTGACGCAACTTTCGTGTTATTCTAAAAGAGAAGTAAAGGAAGAAAAAATTACAAAGATAAGTCAGAGAGGAGTTAGGAAATGAAACTTTTGGTAGTTGGTGGGGGAAGCGGCGGGCATATTACGCCGGCAATTGCAGTTGTTCGTGAGGTGCTCGAAAAAAGATCACGAACAAGGGTGGAATTTTGGACCGATAGGAAATATTACAAAAATGTTGTAAAAAATATAACAGAAATAGGGATAAAGTGGGGAAAAGATAACGAAAATAAAAAGGAATATATTCGTGTTCGAAAGGTTTCTTCAGGGAAGTTTCATCGGTATGCTGGCTGGAAATTTGTTGATTATTTCAAATATATTGATGTAACTTTGAGCAAGCTGATTTGGGGAAATATTGTTGGGTTCTTTGGGTTTATTTTTGGAATTTTGCAAAGTTTTGTGAGACTTTTGTCGAAAGAGAATCGCCCAGATGTAATTTTTCTTAAAGGGGGGTTTGTGGGGTTGCCTGTCGGTATTGTGGCGAAAGTATTGAAGATTCCGTATGTAATTCATGAATCTGACATGGTTCCTGGCTTGGCAAATCGTCTTTTGATGAAACGAGCTAAGGTTGTGGCCATGGGGATGCCATTCGAAGAAAAACCTAGTAGAGAAAATTGGAGATGGGTGGGAATTCCGGTTGCGGAGGAATTTAAAAAGGTTTCAGAATCAAAGAAAAAAACGCTCAAGAAGGCGTTTGGGTTTGATGAAAAAAGACCGCTTGTTGTGGTTACTGGCGGGAGTCAGGGGGCGTTGACTATTGATGAAGCAATGCGGGTAATTCTGCCTGATTTGCTAAAGAATTGTAGTGTTGGATTGGTGGCTGGTAGGAAACATTATGAGCTAATGATTGATCTTAAGAAATACGAAGAGTGGGATAAGGCGCAGTTGAAGTCGAACTTTAGAATGTGGGAATTCAACTCGGCAATGTTTGATCTTTTGGGTGCTGCAGATGTTGTGGTTTCTCGGGCTGGTGCAACGACGATTGCGGAGCTTGCTAGTCTTGAAAAAGCCGTAATCCTTGTTCCGTATGCGAGGTTGGCTGGTGGACATCAGGTAAAAAACGGCGAAAAACTTGAGAAAGACGGTGCGGTTTTGATTGTAAATGATGAAAAGATGCAGAAGAAGCCGGAAATCTTGTTGGAGACGATTGAACATTTGGTTCGTAGTCAGAAGGAAAGGGAAGAGCTGGCCATGAAATTGCATGGGCAAAATAAGGGCGACGCCGCGGAGACTTTGGCGGAGATTTTGTTTGAGGTGGAAGAGAATGAAAGAAAAAAATAACGAGAAGTTGGATTCCGAAAGGGAACGAGTTCGTAAGCAGGGAAGAAAGCAGGGAACTTTTTCTGCGATTCTTGGGATTGTTCTAATTCTTGTTCTTATTGCATTGGGCTATTTGTTGGTTGATGAAATTATGAAGATAGTGAATGAAAAAAAAGAAATTAATAATAAAGAAGAGGTTGCTGGGACTGTTATCGAGATGAAGATTGTCGACGATAACCAGAGTGAGCAAATTTCCTCTAGAGTGAAGGAATATGTTTCTTTGATTGAAAAAGATTTGAAGGACCTGGGATTTAAACCATTGCGTGCGGTGCTTCCGGCGGGAAAAATGAGGGAACTTGATATTGATATTGAGGGGGTTACTCCGTATTTTAAAGTTACGATTGATCGCGATGCGGCGGTGACGGCGGAGGATATTTCTAGAATGATAAAATATTTAAAAGAGAATAATATTGAGCCTACATATGTTGATGTTAGGGTTGACGGAAAGGCGTTTTATAAATAAGGAGAAAGGATGAAAAACCAAGTGAAGGAATATGAAAAATTTATCAGAGAAAAAATTGCGAACAAGGAGTTTTCCAAAGAATTGCTTGCGTATCATAATGAGATGATACATTGTTTTCAACATGAAAGGCTTGTTCATTTGATTATTACATTATTTTTCGTTGTTATAGCTATTTTCTTCTTGATTTTGACTGGACTCGTCATTGGTAATGGTGGCGAAGATCTTATGATTATGTGGCCACTCTATGTAATTACTTTGATTGTGACTATTCTCGCGATTGCTTATGTTAGATATTATCATTTTCTCGAGAATCACATACAAGAACTTTATCGATTGACGAGTGTGTTGGCTGGTATAAAAACAGGGAAAAATACATATAAAAAGGTCTGATTTGGGCTTCTTGGTAAAAAAGAGGGAAAATTAACAGGGGTGGAACAGGGGTGAAAAAATGCTCTTCTGATTCCCTTAGTTCGGTTTTTGTTCGGTTTTTTCTGAGTCGATGCCGAATGCATAGTAGGGTATAGCTTGTGGAAAAAGTCAAAAAAAGGGAATAATACAAGGGAATTGTGGAAAAGTCAAATTTGACCCCTGATGGAAAAAATTAACAGGGGTGGGGCGAAATTTGGACAAATTTTGGCGAAAAATTTAGGATTTTTGTGAGTTATTATGTAAAAAAATATTTTTTTCTTTAAATGCATTGAATTGTTTGTGAAAATATAATTGTTAATTTATTTTGAATGGATGTTTCCCCGCTTTTCGGAAGAGCTTTTGGCGGCAACTATGTGTTTATATGGGCGAAATGATGACCAAGTAGTTTATGTGTGTATATATGTATGACCGGTGGCGGAAACATAAATATGGCTTTATGTGGATATGCGTAAGCGTTTTTGTCTGGTTTAGACGATTGTTTAACCGTCTTATTTCGATTAGGCTAATGTCTTAAAATCTATATTGTGCGACATTGGAAATATGGAAGGATTTGGAATTGCTGGTCGGGCGGTTTTGTTGATTTTGGTTTTATGTTGGGCTTTTGAAAATTTTTTATTTAATTCCCTCGGCTTATTTTTCTGATTTTTCTTTTGAATTTTTTGGAGTTTTCTTGAAGAAATTCAAATTTGTTTGTTTCACCTACAAACTTGGGATTTACAGGGGTGGTATAGGGGTAACAGTGCATTTGTGTGCAAAAAATAACAGGGGTGGAACAGAGGGGAACTAGGATATAGAATCAAATCGCGGTATCGTCTAATAGAGGTAATATCTGACTAAAACAGGGGTAAGTGGGATGTTTTGGAGGGAACTACAAAAAAGTGTAATTCCCTTTTTAGATAATTACTCTTTGTGTTAGAAAAAACATTATTTTATAGTACTATATGAAAAATTGAAGAAAAGAAAGTCACTCTAGCTTGTCGCCTTTGCCAATATTGCAGTCTTCGCATAATGTCCGAAGGTTGCTCTTGATGGTTTTTCCGCCTTTTGAAATTGGAACAATATGATCTACGTGCAGCTTGATACCGTCGTTTTTTGATGCTCCACATAATACACATTTGAAATTATCTCTTTTTAGAATTTCATATCTTAAGGATGCAGTCATGAGGGAACGCTCTAATTCTCTTCTCTTTTTCTCTAGTTTTCCGTTTTCTAGCTCTTTTAGCGTTTTATTGATAAATGCAATGTCAACTTTGTATTCTTTTTCAAGATATTTTTTACCGGCTGGACTTCTATAGTAGAAGTTAAATATAAAAGTTGGATTATTGTCGAAATGAATTGATTTGTGAGCTATGATTTTGTTCTCTATTTTATAGTAGAGTTTAATTGGGATATGGTTAGACTTTATGTAATTTTGTGGCGTATTTGCTATTGATTTAATTTCTGTCTGGTATTCTTTTAGCTTGTCATTGTTTCGTTTTGCCTTTTGCGAGATTTCCGTAAATGAATTTAATCTACTAACTATCTCTAGCTTAATTCTTTCTTCGACATTAAGCTCATAGAATTTCTTTGACGAACTTAATGGTATTTTTAGAAAATAAGAAGATTTTAGTTTTAAATTTTTGTCTCCATACTTATTATTGATTTCAAGGAAATGTAGCCATTTTTTACTATGTTTTATAGTGTGGACTATGCTAACATTGATAACTAATAACGTAATAAAGGTTATTAAAACGGGTAGTATCCCCCATAAAATACTGTAGTCTGCCCCTGTATAAATGTAGCTATTGGTTGCGAAATAAATCATTTGAATACACGTCTTTAGTGTTTTATTGAAATCAATTGTTCTGATTGTTCGGAGGGGAGAGAAGCAGGGGTGTTCCCTGTTTTTGCCTCTGTTTTTTCAGGAGTGGAAGATTTTTGTTCGTTCTTCCCTTTTTCGGAAACTTGGTGATGGCTTTTGAAATTTTGAATTCTAGGGCCGTTTTCAGGCGATTTCTGGGCATTTTCATGCTTTCTTGGCTGATTATGCTGTTTTTTATTAAAACGGGCTTCTTGGGGTTTTTCTGCGGTTTTTTCTACGTCTTCCTCTGTTATTCCCTGTTCTTTTTTGGCTTCTTCAACCATGCGACCAAGATCTTTTAGACCGAGGCGGCCGGTTTTTTCTTCAGCGGCGTTTGGTGAGAGTTTCATTTTTCTAAAATCAGCTTGAGGGGTGGTTGATTTTGGTTTGAAGACTGGTTTTCCGGCTGGTTTGCCTTTTGGTTCTTCTTGGCGTCCGGAATCGGCGAGTTCCTTTTTGTATTTTTCAGATTGTTCGATTGTCTCGCGGATTTCTTTTTCGACATCTGCGCGCGGGCGCGAGAAGTGTTCACGAGAATGGGCAATAATTGCGTCAAAATTGTCGTGTGGGGATTGTGGAATACTAAGGGTAGTAGCAGAGAAGGCAGGGACTTTTTCACCGTTAATAATCATGCTTATAACAAAATGGCGGTTGTTCATTTGGATTAAGTCTGAAGCGTCAAAAGTTGGCTCAAACTGTTTAACTAGCATTGGTGCATCATCTGCGGAAACGCGGAAGCTAATGGTTGTACCGACGTTGCCGAAGACGGCGTCGCGGACGGAATCGGTCATCTGGGCAATATATTGGTTTGCGACGGTTAGATTGAGACCGTATTTGCGAGCTTCAGAGAGGATAACTGCGAAGGAATCCGTAGCGAAGTTTTGAAACTCGTCAACGTAAAGATAGAATGGACGGCGATCGCGAACGTCTGGGATGTCGGAACGGGACATGGCGGCTAGCTGTACTTTTGTGACCAGGAAGGCACCAAGGATGCCGGCGTTATCTTCACCAATGAGACCTTTACTGAGATTAACGACGAGAATTTTTCCTTCGTCCATGATTTTTCTAACGTCAAAGCTGGATTTTGGCTGCCCGATAATATTTCTGATGATTGGGTTGGCAGTGAAGGCACCAACCTTGTTGAGAACCGGAGCGATTGACTCGTTAACTTGTTTATCGTTCCATTGGCCGAATTCATGTTTCCAGAATTGAAGCACAGTAACGTCTTTACAATAATCCAAAGTTTCTTTGCGAAATTCCTTGTCTGTTAATAATCTGGAAATATCCAGAAGAGTGGTTTCTGGGCGATCAAGAAGGGCGAGGAGTGTATAGCGGAGAATATGTTCAAGACGCGGGCCCCAGGAGTCGCCAAACATGCGTTTTAAAACTCCAATGACTTCGGAACATACGTTCGGTTTTCTGGTTTCGTCAGAGAGTTCGAGAGGGTTGAATGCGACAGGATATGCTGTATCGGCTGGATTGAAGTAAATGACATCTTTGATTCTTGATTCTGGGATGAAACGGAGGTTGTTGATGGCGAAGTCGCCATGTGGATCGATAATACAATAGCCTTGATTATAGAAAATATCGGAGAGAGCGAAGAGCTCGAGAAGGCCGGATTTACCTGCGCCGGTTTGTCCAATAACATAGACATGGCGAGAACGATCGCGACGTGTGAGACCGAATTGGTGATTGATCCCTCGGAAATTGGTCAAACCGAAGGCAGAGATATTTTCGTCATTGGCCGGATTGCCTGTAATGAGAGGAAGTTTTGCTGGCGGTTCGGCGGTTTTGGTGAGCGCCCAGACGATATTTGGGGTTTCGACTGAAGTGTGAGGGAGATGATAAACGGATGCAAGCTCGGAAATATTTAAGATGAAGCCCCTCTCGGAAAATTGGCGAAGTTTGTAAGCGTCCAAAGCATCTTTATCGAAACTAGCGCCAAGCATTTTGAAACCATTTAGATTTGTTGAATTGTATTGTTTGAAGGTTCCAACGAGGGCTTGCATGTTTAGCTTTGCGTCGATTTCGTTGTTGCCGAGATAGGCGAGACGGATTTTAACTTCGTAGCCAAGTTTTGTTGCTTTTTCTTCAGCTTTGGAGATGCGGGTTTTGTCACGTTCGGAAAGATTGATTGTGCCATCTTCCTTGACGCCTGCCTCTGGTGGTTCCCAGAGGGCATGAAGCATTGTTCTTAGATAAGTCGTATCGACAAAACCAAAGAATTTAATTTTGTTCCGGCCGGTTTTGACATCTTTTATCCATTCGTCGGTGGATTTATGCCAATCGTCAGAAACTGGGCGAGTTAGAATTTGAATCCAAAGTTCTTCGTTTTTGTCTGGATCGATTTTTGCAAGGGTTCCAGTTATGCCAGCAAGCGGATCGACCTCGAATGAATCGAAGGTTTTGATCGGCAGAGCTTGATCTTCAGTGAGGGTGATTTCTGAGGTGTATGTTATGGGGTGTTTTTCGCGGTTGTCGACATAATCATCGTCCATTTTGTAAATTTGGACGGTTGGGTATTGGGCGTAAATTTGACCTTCAACAAAGCTTTGAAGAATTTTTGGAACCCAGACATAAAAGCGGATTTGGCCACCTGTGGAGACGATTTCAAATGAGAGATGTTCTTGGACTCCACCGGTGTTTTTGAGTTCCGTCTTATCTCGCAAAATACCGTGTAGAGAAGCAAATAGTTGTTCGGCAGCAAGTTCCTGTTTGTCGTTGGTTTTTGGAATTTCAAGCATCAAGAGAACGGAATCAACATTCAAGATTTTTAGTTTGTTGAGTTTTTTGTAATTTAAGTATGTCAAGAATGCCAAAACTAGAACGATTGGGATCCAAACGTAAGGTTTTAAGATAAAACTGATAATTGCGGCAAACATTTGTTATATTATAGCATAATCGCTATTTTGCTGCTAGTGTGTAGGAATTTTTGTCAACCTTCTTGAACAGGTCTTTGTTTTGAAGGTTAAGAAGGATTGTGGTTTCTTTGACTTTGCGAGTGCGTAGGACTTGCTTAACGATTTCTTCACGAGTGAGTGGAGTACCTGCTTTTTCTAGAATGCTGGCAATGATTTCTGATACAGTTCCCTTTGTGTATCCCCAAGAGTCAAGTGCGTAAATTCCACGACCAATAAGTACAAAACGGGAATCTTTAATGAGTTCATTATGGATGGCTTGAACTGTGACGTTTTTGCGTTTGAATTCGGAATCTTTAATTTCGTTAGCAATGTCGCTGAAGTGCATTGGTTCTTTCTTTGATTCGAGAACGACAAAGATTTTGTCGCGGATATTTTTTGGATTAACTGTTGGCCATTTGGTTAGACCCCAAAGGTCGTTGAGGGTGGCAAGTGATTTCGCTATGGACGCAACTGCTTTAATGTGGTCTGGATGTTCATAATTAAGCTTATTGTCAAGCTCGTCAATCATCATTGGCTGTTTGTTAGCTTTAATAAGAGAAACAATTTCGTCAACTTTTTTGCGAATTGATTTTTCATCTCCGTAGTCGGCGATACCGATCGCGAGATAATATTTGTCATTTTCATCAATAATAGTGAGGTTTTTGGAAATGCTTCCTAAGAATGTTAATGCGGATATTTCTTTGGAGGTTGGTTTTTTGCCGTAGATTTTTTGTCCGAGGTCGGAAACGCGAGCAACTCTTCCCATTTCGGTAAGATTTCTAATGATTAATTTTTCGGCCGCTGGGAGCTCGGCGATGTGTCCTTCTTCCGCTCCAACGCGCAAACGAATGAGAATTGCTTTTTCTAGTTGACGAACTCGTTCGCGGGTGATTGAGAGCATATCTCCGATTTGCTCGAGGGTTTCTTTATTCCCTTTTAATCCGAAGCGTCGAGAGATGATTTCTTTTTCGCGATCTTGTTCGATAATATTTAGACTACTTTTTATCGCATTTGCGATAATTTCCGCATTTTGGTCCATTATTTTTCCTTATTCCACCCCTGTTAATATTATTGAATTTGAATTATAATAGCATATAAGTGTACAAATGTCAACTATATTAGTTTTTCATTTCTTGCTTTATTTTAGCACATTTTTTACATTTTATGAAAAAAAGTTAATAATGATATCAAAAAGTTGAAAATTATTTATAAAGCGTTGATTGTTTTTGGAAATTATTGTTTAGTGCTTGTGCTTATTTTTTTGTAATTTTCTTTGCGGCTTTAGTTGATTTTCTTGAGGGTTTTCTCGAGGTGTGGCGAGTTTTTGGTTTCTCTGCGAGCATTTTTTCGGCTTCTTCTTTTGAGATGGTTTTTGGGTCGCGATCCTTTGGAATTTTGATATTATTAAAACGTCCAGGACCTTTTATATATGGCCCATATGCTCCATTGATGATTTGGATTTCTCCCCAATCTGCAATGTATGAGTCGCGTTTTTTTTCGTAGAGCGGTTCTGCATCCTCTAATGTAATTGTGTATGGATCAAATTCGAGTCCTTTGAGAGTGATATTATATTTCCCCGCTTTGAGATATGGACCGAAAGGGCCGTTTGATGCGATTATTTCTGCGCCATCTTTGGCTTTGCCAAGAAGACGAGGAAGTTGAGGTAGTGCAAGTTGTTTTAGGGCTTGTTCGAGAGTGACGGTTTTAACCGATTTTCTTTTTGGGAGTGGAGCAAACAGAGGTTTTTCGCCTGTTTCTTTTTCGTTATCGCCAAGTTGAATAAAACCACCGTTTTTGCCGATCTTGGCATAAATTGGCTTGCCGGTTTTTGGGTCGTGACCAAGAATGCGAGCGCTATTGTAACGTTCTGCACCTTCAGAGACGGCAACGTCGCTCGAAAATGGACCATAAAAATCTCGGAGCATTTTGACGCGTTCTAATTTTGCTTCTGCAACCAGATCGAGATCTTTCTCGATATTTGCGGTAAATTTGTAATCGACAATGTTTTTGAAATTGTCGACCAAGAATCCCGAGACAAGTTCGCCAATTGGGGTTGGAATGAGTTTTCCTTTGTCGGCGCCGTATTTTTCTGTAATTTTTGATTCGAAAATTTGATTATTTTCTAACTTTAACTCAATAATCTCGCGCTCTTCCCCTTCGGATTCGCCTTTGATTACATAATTTCTTGCCTGGATAGCAGTCATGATGGAAGCGTAGGTTGATGGGCGACCAATGCCGAGCTCTTCGAGTTTTTTTACGAGAGAACCTTCCGTGTAACGAGCTGGGGCTTTGGAGAAGGTTTGCCGAGCTGAAATGAGATTGGGGTAAACTTTGTCGCCGACTTTTAGATTTGGCAATTCGAGGTCTTTTGAGTTGCCATAGACTTTCAGAAAGCCATCAAACACAACAATTTCCCCTTTCCCTTCGAAGAGATACTCTGTAGGTGTTGTAATTTTTACAACAGTTTTGGCGACTTTGGCGTTTGTCATTTGAGTCGCCAGCGTGCGTGAGCGAATAAGGTTATAAAGGCGCTTTTCGTAATCGTTCTTCCCCGCTGTAGCAATTTCGATATGGGTTGGGCGAATAGCTTCGTGGGCTTCTTGGGCTGAAGCGTCTTTTGTTTTGAAATTGCGAACATGAAGATATTCTTTGCCAAATGTATTTTCGATATATTCTGCCATGCTTGCGAGAGCTTGTTTGCTAAAATTCAAGGAGTCGGTTCTGTGATAAGTGATATGACCGGCTTGATAGAGGCCTTGAGCAGCGGACATGGTGGTTTTTGATGAAAAACCGAGTTTCGAGTTTGCTTCAATTTGGAGTGCGGCTGTCGTGAACGGAACCGGATTGGCTTTTATGCCGTTGGTTTTATCAATATCTTTTACTACAAAGTTTGCGTTTATGCATTTTTCTAGAAAATTTTTCGCTTCGTCTTTCGTGTCGAAATTGTGATTGAGAATAGTTTGAAAACCAAAATCTCCGGTTATTTTGTAGCTGAATTTTGAATCATGTTTTTCAATTTCCTTTTCACGTTCAACAACAAGACGGAGCGCTGGGGACTGAACGCGACCGGCGGAAATTGCGCCCGGAACTTTTTTTCTGACAATTCCGGATAGATCAAAACCAACAAGCATATCGAGAGTTTGACGAGCTTGTTGGGAGGCAACCATGTCCATATCAACGGTTCGGGGGTTTTTAATAGCGTTTTCTAGAGCTGGCTTAGTAATTTCGTGAAAAGTGATACGGGCAGTATCTTTTGGAAGTTTTAGAACTTCGCATAGATGCCACGAAATTGATTCTCCTTCACGGTCTTCATCGGTTGCGAGCCATATCTTTTCTGATTCTTTGACTGCTTTTTTTAGTTCGGAGATGATTTTTTTGTGATCTGGATCGATTTCGTATGTTACATCAAAGGTTTTTTTGTCGACTTTGGTATCTTTTCTGATGTGCCCAACAGAAGCGAGAACATGGTAATCGCTACCGAGGTATTTTTCAATTGTATGAGCCTTCGCAGGAGACTCGACGATCACTAAATTTCTAGACATATATTTAATATAACACACTTGTCAAGCGTAAGATGTTTCGATTTTTGTAAGATTTATAGATTTTTTAAACATTTTTTTGTTTGTGATATATAATGGAGATAGGTTCAAAAAAACTATTATTTTAAAGGAGAAAAATGGAAAATCTTAAAAGTCTTGAAGGTAAAACGGTGCGGGTCTTTGAGGCTACATATAACCACTCGAGTTTTGCAGCACCGATTTGTATTGCTGGAAAATGTACGTTGGTTGATGTTGAAAATGGATGGATTGTTCTTGATGATGACAAAGTGTTTAACTTGCAGTTTTTGAATCGTGTTGAAGTCGTAAAAGTGTCTAGCGCAAAGAAGAAGAAAGAAGAAGAGAGAAAAAAGAAGGAAGATGAGAAGAAGGCTAAGAAGGAACGTGAGGCATTGAAGAAAGCGGAAAGAAAGGCGAGACGTGATGCAAGAAAAAGTGCTAGGGCCGCAAAGAAAGTTGTTAATGGAGTAAAAAGGTCAGGTAAGAAAGAAGAAGTTGAGGTGATTATTGATAAGCCCGAAGCAAAAGAAACATTAGATTTGGACGAGGATGAATCTGAGAATGAAATGGCAAGTGATAAACGAGATGAAGAAGACGAACGTGATGAATTTTATGTCGATGAAGATGAATAAATATCGGTAAAAAAAGTCCCGCTATAGCGGGACTTTTTGTTAGGCTAAGTTATTCTCTTTTTAAGAATAAACTAACAAGAATGATGGCGGCAAAGAATGCGATGATTGGGTATTTAATATCAAGAATGAACTGGACAAAGGCAGCTTTTTTGATCATTTTACCCATAACATTTGAAAAATGAATCGGATCATCATTGCTGGGGTTTGCATCTCCTCGCGTTACTATAATGTCGTCATTGATTGAAACCACTCTGTGTGTGTTGAATTCTTGCCCCCCGTCGTCTAACGCGTAAGTAATAATGTCGCCAACGTTAAATTCGTCAGTTGATTGTACGAGTATTTTGTCTCCAACATGTAAGGTAGGTTCCATGCTTCCTGATGCAAGATCATAGAATTGATATCCAAAGATTGGGCTCCCTACATTTTGTGCAATTTCCATGGCAAAAATTACAAGATAGATACAAAGTAAAATTCCGCCAAAAATATAAACAAATAGATTGATGATTTTTGTTGCTATATCTCTTGCGTCTAGGTGAGCTTCGGTATTTTTGGTTTCGATTTTAAGCGTTTTCGACTGTGTTTGGGCGGTTGTTTTCTTTCTCTGGACTGGTTTTTTTGAGATTTTCTTTGCTTGGGGTTTTTTAGTTTGCATTTGTTACTTGAGTTGCTTTGATATTAATTTTAATATTATAGTCTGCGTCAGTAGCTTCGCCGATTTTTGTGTCATTTTCGTCGTCAAACCACATCCATTCAAGATAATACGTGTCGCTAGTTTTCGTCTTAATGCTTGAAACGGTTTGATTTAATTCGGAGAGCGTAACCCAAGTATTTTCGTTTCCAATAACGTAGACTCCGTCTCTGATGAGGCGGTATTTCATGTTGATGCTTTTTGGGTTATATTCTTCGAATACGATATTGTAGCTGAGCGTGACGCCTGTTCGGTTTCTAATTACGAACTCGTAGGTGTTAGTGGAACGAGGTGCAATCTTATTGCGATAGCCGTAGAGAGAATCTTCGAAGATATTTAATTTATTGCTAACTCCCCACGTCGCATCATTATCGAAAATCGTTAGATCGCCTTCAGTATTCGTTGGATTTCCGTTTTGGTTATTACTCCACGACTCGTTATTGTCGCCTGTTTCTGGCACGTTGCTATTTCCGCAGGTTTGGCAGAATGAGAGGTCAAAAATGTGAATTTTTTCGATTCGATTTGTTTTGAAACCGAATAAATTTACTAGCAATAGCCAAATTATGACTATTGCTAGTAGAATTATGATGGCCACCGAAAAACGGTACTTTCTTTCGTCTTCGTTTTGTTTCGCGTTTCTTTTGGTGGCCATATTTTGAACCTCTGATTAGTTTATTCGGTTGTTGGCGTTGGTTCGTAGTGTTGCTTTGCGGTGATGGTTACAGGAATTGTAAATTCTGCGGCAGCCGCACCGGCGGTATTATCTTCAGCGTTTTCAGTTGGATCGTCGGCGTAGGTCCAAACTATCTCAGCGTTAAGAGTAAATTTACCATTATCGCTTGTAAATGCAGTATATTTTTCTCCCGATTTTGGAAGAGGAATTGTTCCCGTACATGTCGTTTTATTGTCACTATCCGTACATCTTAAGTTGGTGTTCGGAGATACGCTAGCAGTCAATGTTGCGTTGGCTGGTATCCCTGTCGGCTTAGTGAATTCAAATTCAATATCAGTGTTGACTTCTGTGCCGGTCAAATCAAGCATGAGCGAGCCTGTTGCAGTTGAGCCTGGTGCGATTTTTCCTTCAACTACATCTGTACCTGGGTTAGTTGCATTTAATGTTAATGTAGTGCTTCCCGTGATTGGATTCCCAGCTCCGTCTTTGAGGGCTGCACTCCATTTTGCAACTTGTGTTTTCATTGAATAGCCAGTGAATTCGCTTGTATAGCGTGCCCAGGTGATGACTCCGAGGCTGCTGCCGAGAATGATTAATGTAAGCACTAGTCCAAAAATGATAAATTTGTGTTTTTCATCTTGTTGTTTTTTTGCGCAAGCTTTCTTTGTGCAGGTTTTTGATGCGCAAGCTTTCTTTGCGCAGCATTTTGTTGCGGCTTTTTTTGGTGCAGCTTTGGCTGTTTTTGTCGCAGTTTTTTTAGTTGTTGCCATAAACTTTCCTTGTTTATTTTTTTAATATTTCTCGCTTATTTTACCATAAGCTGAATAAAATGCAAGTACTTTTATATATTTTTTTAAGAAATTGTCCATTGGTTGGCGCCGAGGCTACGAGCGCGACCTTTTATTTCTAGAATTGTGATGGTTTGATTAAAATCCTCAATGGAAATTTCCGATTTTTCTGCTATTTCTTCGCCATCGGTAATTCCTTGATAGAGTAATTGTAAAATTTTTGTCTCCTTCTCGTCGTCGCCAAAAATCTCAAGCTGATTGCTGCTTTTTCTTAGTTTTTGTTTTGGGAATAAAATATCCAAAACATCATCTGGTTTGGTGTATGGTTCAGCTCCTTCTTTAATCAACATGTTGCAGCCTTGAGAATATGGGTTTGTGATATTTCCTGGTACGGCAAAGAGTTTCTTGTTTTGATCTAGTGCATGCATAGCGGTGTTTAGAGATCCTGATTTGACGGCAGCTTCGACAACTATGACGACGTCGGATAATCCTGATACGAGACGATTCCGCATCAAAAAGCTGGTTTTTCCGGGATAGATTTTGTCACCTTCACGCCATTCGCTCATGATTGCGCCGCCCAAATCGATCATTTTTTTAGCCAAATCGATGTGAGATTTTGGATAGATATTTTCAATTTCGGTTCCTAATATGCCAATAGTGATGCCACCTGCGTCAACTGCGCCTCTATGTGCGACAGAATCAATACCGTAGGCTAGGCCGGAAATAACGATTCCGCCACGTTTTGCGACTTCGTAGGCTAGTTTATAAGCCACCTCTTCTCCATAGCGAGTATTACGTCTTGAGCCAACAATTCCGACCGTTGGGACGCGTTTTTCGGGCAATTTTCCATAATAATACAACATTTCAGGCTTAAGCGCAATAATGTCTAACACCTCTGTAAATTTGTTCTCTTGGGGTCGAATTTTATTGATTTTCATAGATTTTGTGAAAAAAGTGTTGACTTTTTTGCTCCTGTGTGGTATAATGGTCACAAGTTAGAGTTAATTGGCTCAAACTGCACCTAAAAAATTTTAATTTCTGTTAGACTTTAGTCTAACAAAAGTTGCGTGCTTTTGAAACCCCTCAAGCCTAAAATTTCTTAATGGTTTTAGGTTTTAAGTATTACCTCCACTTTAGAGGGTATTCGAAGGCATAGCAA
>JAZUHD010000006.1:0-5144 GCA_045641545.1 Candidatus Nanosyncoccus sp. | reverse complement strand
CGAAAGCTTGTTCAATGAAATCGTTTACAAGGTATGCGCCCTGAAAGAAGTGCTGCTTGGAATCAGCAACTCCTACATTTTTTCGCTGAAAAAAGACTACAAAGGCAATTGGAGAAAGACGGCCAACTACATGGATATTTCTTTCTGCGACTACAATTGCCTGACAAAACCGCAAAACATTAAGAAAGTGATTAATAGAATGGTGGAAATTGCGAAAGAGTGAGATTATTAATTATGGAAATTCCAATAGGAAATAGCAGAGAAGAAATAAAAGATAGGGAAAGAATAATCTTCGATTATTACACTAAATGGAAAATTGAAAATCCATTACAGCGAAGATACAATCTTTCTTTAAAAGACTATATCAACATTCGCAATGTTTCAATAATCGAAACAAGTGAACATGCTGCAAAATCATATCTTTCTACGCTTGCAGTGCTTCAACTTGATGCCATATTGACAAATTCAACTAAAGAAAAAACTGTTAATCCTGATCCAAAAGCCAAAAATCAGAATTCTTTTGAAAAAATGATATTGATGAAATATCAACTTCCAGGAATAGGCAATGTAAAACTTACTGTTGGTATCAAAAGAAGCAATAAAGAAAAAGTCCAATATTGTATTACAGTTATTAAACCATAAAAAAAGCTCCTTTTGGGAGCTATTTTTGCCGCCGATAATCGGGAAGCATTTTCCTTTTTGGATAGGCCAACTCGCGGACTTGAACGTAAAGCCATGCTTTTGAACCCCGTATTATTATCCGCTGCAAAAATACTTATTTTTTTGATTTATACATTTCAACAATGAATTTTTTCTGAAAATTATAACCTTTCGTGCCATAATTGGCGCAAGTGACACTTTTTTTGCTCGTCTGAGCCAATTATAATGGTTTTATTGGCGCAAATAATACTGTAAAGACGCAACGCGTGTGTCCGCAAACGAAAAAAGGCAGAATGAATACTTCAAGAAAAATCTATTGCGATAAGTTCCTATCCCAGACATAGTTAGTCCTTGAAAACTGGGCCGAACTGCTTGTCATAAACCTTAACCTATCTAATATTGAAAAAATGAAATGCTTTTGTAGATGTACGCAATATTAAGTTAAAGTTTGAAAAAAGAGGACGAGATTGGGAAAGCAAATCATCCCCAATCAACATTCATATCATGTTGGGTAGTATTCCAATGCGTGATAAAATTACTGATGAAACTTTCCATTTCGTCAATCATTTCGTATTCGTCAATGCCTTCTGTAGGATCTAATTTATATTGTCTGTGGTATAATGCACAATACAACGACACTGGAAAATACATTTTGCCTGGATATTTAGAATTGGCCACGCCATTGACATCAGTTCTGTAAATCTCAAATCTTGCTTTAAACAATTCAAAAAAATATTGTATATCAAACTTATCATCTAAACCTGAATATACGAATACGGTTGCTATGAACCGATTAGCAGTTTCATTATCTTTGACTTTGATCAAATCGTGGTGTAAACAATAGTACCAAGCCGTCCAAGCATTAAAAATGAACATTTCGTTTCTAATATCTGTACGGTTTGGCATATTCTGTGGCACAAATGTCATCATATAAGTTTCAGTCCAAAGCAATGCCTTTTCCATCATCTCTTCAATAGAGACATTTTTCTTATTATTTAAAAAAGAAAACATTCCCATAATTAACTCTTTTTTTTATTAGTTTAAATTAAATCTGTATTCCCGTCATTCTTTCATACTGTTCTTTGGTCATCTCAGCATAAATAGAATATTTTTTAAAAATCATCAATGCTTTATTGCGAATCTCAAAATTACCAGCAAAATGATATACATCATTAACTCGGTCTTTCCAATTTTTGAAAGCAATAAGCACAGCCAAAGCTTGTGTTTCATTCGACTGCACTACAAACCAAAGTGTTTCATTAAGGGAAGCTCCAAAGTCGGTGACACTCGGAACGACATGTTGTTGAACCGAAAATGCATCAATAGCAGCAATCTTTGTTGCATCAGCAACTTTCTTTACTACCTTAGTAGATTTGTCAGTGCCATGTTTCCTGTGATAAAAGTTGGTTTTGTAGTCTTCAATAATTTCCTCCAAACATAGACCACTTAATAGATAATAATCATACAAAGGGTATAGCATGGTATAATAGTGTATTTTACCGCCAGTCCCCAAGGCAAGGTGTTCCTTTCTGCACCTGTTTTTAATGGATATGAAAAAAGCGTGGAACTGTATGCCACACTCTAAGTCGGAGGTCGTAGGAATTACCTTATTTCAGAAAATATGGAAATAGCAGTCCACGCAAAATGCGCAGAACCACTATGCTGTATCTACTGAAAAAGTCTTGAATTTCCTACGTTCCCGACTTACAAGATAAGCATAACGCTTCTTAATTTTTAAAGATCAAGGTTTGGCGTACCAAACCGAGGGCAAAAATAGGAAAAGAATGGAAAATGAGACAAGAAATGTGGAGAAATTTTTTGGAGGAAAGGAAAACGCAAATTAACACGAATTAAGCATTAATCATTTGGCCATCGAATTAATGGATAATTGTTGGCAATTTGGGTTGAGAAAAAAATGATTTTACAAATCCAACGTAACTTTATCATTATTAACCGTTAATCTAACTTTTTCACCCAAAACCAAGGCACGGTTATCGGCAAAATGTCCGGCTGGAAAACCGAAACAAACCGGATAATCATAATCCTCGACAGCCTCGGAAATCACTTCCTCGACCGTTTTTCCAAATGGGTCTGGATTGTCGTGGATTTCGGTCAAGCCACCAACGATGAGGCCTTTCAGGTTTTGGAGTTTTCCGGCACGTTTCAAGGCAATCATCATCCTGTCAATGTGATAGATGTATTCGTCAACTTCCTCAATGAAAAGAATTTTTCCATCGGTTTCGGGAAACGATGACGAACCCATCATGCCATACAAAACGGAAAGATTGCCGCCTACAATTTCAGCTTCAGTGTCACCCAAACGATTCAAGCCGAAAGGTTTCAATTCATAATGCAATGGCTTGCCTAACAAAGCATCATAAAGCGACTGCATGGCTTCGGTTGTCTTGTTCACGAAATTGTAAGGCATGGAGGCATGAATGGTCGGATAACCCAAACGCTGCATTTTGCCATGAAAGACCGTCACATCACTGAAACCGATGATGAATTTCGGGTGCAAGGCAAATTTAGTGAAATCCAATTTGTCGATTATACGAATGCTGCCATAGCCGCCACGCACCATCCAAATGGCATCAATATCCTGACGGTCAAGATATTCCTGAATGACAGCAGCACGAAAATCATCATCACCGGCAAAAATGAAATCTGATGCAAAAAGACGATCATCGTAAACCGGAACAAAACCTTTTTCCTTGAGCCAATCAATGGCAAACTGAATCTCGTTTGGCGTAACCTTTCGTGCCGGAGCTGCTATTGCTATTCGTTTCATAGTCGATTATGATTCTTTTGATTATCACTGAATTATGTTTTCAATATCCATCCTTTCATGCAAAATTCTGATGATTTCAACTGTATTTTCAGAAGAATACTTATAGAAAATCAGATGTTTGTGACAATGACGACACCATAATCCTTTTCTGATTTCATTGTATTCGCGATCCGTGTTTATTTTTGAAGAACAAATGCTTTGACAAGCACTAACTATCTCATTATAATAAATATCGGCTTGCTGCTCAGACCAATTTTCAAAGGTATAAAGCCAAATTGAATCTAAATCATCAATAGCCTTATTTGAAAATATACAATTAACCATTGCAGTGCTTTTTCTTCAATTCATGAAGATGCTTTTGCGGATCAAAATCCTTACAGATACCACTGTTTTCGCCCTCTTGGATGGCAGCATTCAGGAGTTGAATTTTCTTCTCCTTCTCTTCCAATAAACGCAAACCTGCACGAATCATTTCACTAGCATTATTGTAACGTCCTGTTTTTATGGTCATTGCAATAAAATTTTCAAAATATGAATCTAATGCGATTGATGTATTCTTCATAAACAACTATCTTAATGAGATGGCAAAATTACCAAAATTTGGTAATAATTGCATTAAATTTGATTTTTTTATGATTTTGCTCTGCTCAGTGGCAATGGAAACTAGAAAAAGAAAGTCACTTCAGCTTCGCTCAGCGGACACATAATTTAAGGTTCTATCGGTTCGCCATCATATTTCACTTCTTCATCTTGGTTATAAGTGATGGTAAAATACAACTCGCCAGTTTCAAGATATTTTTTCCATTCGCCGTGACGCACGCCACCTGCAAACGACTGAACCTCACGGATTTTCCCATTCGGATAATAGTAATTATGCTGTCCATCAGGATAACCCGCATTGTAGGAACCTTTGAAAGCCATTTTGCCATTGTCGTAAAACGAAACCCATTCGCCGACTTTCTGGCCATTGCGGTATTCGCCTTCCTCGTGCATGTCGCCAATTTCTTCCATCCATTTTCCGGCCTTTAAACCGTCGAAATAAGTGCCCGAAACAATCAGGTTACCTTCGGTGTCATATTCCTTGTAAAGTCCGTTTGCAACGCCTTTAAAGAAGATTTCCTCGATTTGTTTCTTGCCGTTGTTGTAATACCAAATCCAAGGGCCGTCCTGCTTGCCTTCCTTGAAACTGCCGATTTCCTCCAACTTGCCGTTTTGGTAATAATATTTCCATTCGCCCGACCTTTCGCCATCGATGAAAATTCCTTCGGCACGCAGAGTGCTGTCGGCGAAAAATTCCTTGTATTCACCACGACGTTTGCCATCGGTGCCGACAATGCCATTGCTGATCAAAGCACCTTTATTATATGTTTGCGAATTGATTACATTGCCTTTTTCATCAAATTCGCGCCAAACGCCTTCCTTTTTTCCGTCACGGAATGATGCTTCGCGCTTCACCTGACCATTCGGAAAATACTCATATTGCATCACCAATGGTTTCAGTCCGCTTTCCTGAACTTGCTCAATATCATTGACATACTTCGTGATTTTCTTCAAATTGCCTTGCTTGTCGTATTCCTTATAAAAACCATCGCGCAAGCCGTGACGATAGTAACACTCAGTATGCAGACTCCAATCTTCAAAGAAAGTCTTCCAATAGCCGTGCTTTTTGCCTTCCTTGTCATAACGGTTCAAAACC
>JAZUHD010000005.1:0-2127 GCA_045641545.1 Candidatus Nanosyncoccus sp. | reverse complement strand
CAACCTTACATTCTTCTTTTTCATTGTCCAAAATAATAGGGTCTTCTCCGATTTTGATAAGATCATCAGCTGCGTCAAAAGCAAATTTGATGATATGGTTTTCACGGATACCTTCTTCTTGGAGATGTTTGTAAAACAGGTTGTTGAGAAGATAGGATTTTCCGCTCCTACGGATTCCGGTAATCACTTTTATGAATCCATTATGTTTACGAACGATCAGACGATTCAGATATTCTTCACGCTTTATTTCCATATTTCCCTCTCTCATTTAAATTTTATGCCGTTATCGGCATTTTGTTTAAATGAATTGTAACGCTAAGAAAGTAAAACATCAACCATTTCATTTAATATTTTTGCCAAAACCGTCAAAAATATTAAATGAGAATTTGACTTTGCGTATTCCCACAGAAGGCCACGGGCCTTATGCGCTGGTCGCTGACATATTAAAAATTTATCGCCCTGCCAGATGAAGGCCGCTACTACGGAGGTTATGAGATTAATACACCTTTCGTCTAACGGATATTACTATTATTTTACAAAAACATCACATAGTAAATCGGAAGATATGTGATTTTTCCATTTGTTTTAATCGTTCGCTCATTGGACACCACAAAAGCTTTTTTGATACGATAGTCTTCATTTTTCACAAAGTTGTTGAGCGCACTGTGAATGGTGTAGTCTTTTCCAGATTTCACTTCAATCGGAACAGCAGACAGGCTGTCATAATCATCGATCAAATAATCAACCTCGCCCTTATTACGATTATCGTAATAGAAAAGTTTATGCCCGTGTGCCGCCAACTCGCTAGCGACAACACTCTCATAAACCGAGCCAAGATTGATACTTCTTTCGTCATCAAGAATAGCACGAATATTATTTCCGTAAAGGATGCCAGTCAAAATGCCAACATCGTTCAGGTAGAGCTTCAAAAGATTCTTACCACATGACTCAATCAGTGGGAAAACGGGATTGGAGATTGCCTGAACATTTAATGCAATTCCAGCACTAATCAAATACTCAAACTCGTCTTGATAGTCTGCAAAGGTCTTTCCTTTTTTCTCTTCAATGCTCTGCGCAACTACACGTTTTTTCTTATTTTCCATATTCGACGGAATTAAATCGTAGATCCGACGAATTTTCAGTTTTCGTTCCGCATCATATTTGGATGCATCCGCAGAATAATAATCGTGAATTTCGTTTTGTATTTCACGAACTCTCTGAATATTTTTTGTTTCGAGATAAGTATTTACGGCATCTGGAAGACCTCCAACAAGCAAATACTTGCGGAATAGATCCATCATCTTGTTGTGCATCGGCTCTTCCAGCGCTTCCATACGCTCAAACTTTTTGCGCATTGATGAAATCACAAGATCATTCATGCCGTTGGCAAATAAAAACTCCTCAAAATCAAGAGGGAACATTCGAACCTTGCGAATGCTTCCCATCGGGATAGACGTTGTTTCAGAAAGCGTAACGCCAAGCAACGAGCCACTGGCAATATAGGTGAATTTATCGTCCTGTGATAAAAATTTCAGAAGCGTCAACAAATGTGGATACGCCTGGATTTCATCGATAAAAATCAGAGTGTTTTCCTTTTCTTTCATTTTATCGCCATAGAGCATGCTGACCTGCAAATAAAAATCCTCTACCGATCTAGTTTCTGCAAACAATCTTGTGCCAAGCGAGTCCTCTACCATATTAATTTCGATAAAGTTGGAAAAGAGTTTTTCACCAACATGCCGAATAATATAGGTTTTGCCGACTTGACGTGCTCCGTCAACCAAAAGAATCTTTGACGAACCAGATTTCAAGTGGTCTTCAATTAAAGATTCTATTTTTCTATAAAGCATATGGCACCTCCTCGCTATTTTTCAAACGTATTCTAGCATAGTATTTATGACTTTTCAAATAATAATCTATCGCAAATATCCAACTTTTCAAATTTTATGTGATATAAAAAGGCACCTATTTTTTTGATAGGTGCCTTTTCTTTACGCGAATCTTTCCATAATCGCCTTATTAATACTTTCATCTGCTGGGCAGAATTCGTAGTCCGGAATTTCCGATGGGAGAATCCAGCGGATGTCGTTGTGCTCCAGCATCTTAATTTCGCCGCCGGCGATGGAG
>JAZUHD010000004.1:0-79193 GCA_045641545.1 Candidatus Nanosyncoccus sp. | reverse complement strand
ATCTCTTGGCGGAATCGAGGCGTTGGTTTTGACAGCCACAATCGCAGAGAGAACACCTAAATTCAGAGAAGATGTTGTTAAGAATCTTGATTTTCTCGGATTCTTTATTGACTATCCCAAGAATAATACTTATTCTCATCTGGACGGAATCAAAAACATAGCCACGTGCTATTCGAAACCGATTTACGTCATTCCGACAAACGAAACGGCAGAAATGCTGAAGCAGGCACAGAAACTTTCTTAAAAAAGGCTCCCTTCGGGGAGCATTTTTATTGGTTTTGACGTTCAAATTCGGATTTTACGGCGAGTTTTATGGCTTTTGCGGCCTCGACGACATTTTCTTCATCGTTTAGTGCGCCAAGAGAGATGCGGAGGGATCCAGCAATTTCTTCATCGGAAAGACCAATAGCCTTCAGAACGTGAGATTTTTCTCCTTTCGAGGCAGCACAAGCAGCACCCGTCGAGACTAGAATTCCCTGGTCTTCGAGCTTATAAATCAAGCGTTCAGCATCGATGCCTGGAAATGAAATTGGAACAAAATTGGCGAGTTGATGTTTCTTATTGCCAAGGATAATGGGCTTAAGCTTGACATTCTTTTTGCTTTGTGTTATAATGTCATTATCTTCTAGTTCACTTAGAAGTTTGATTTTGAGTGACTCAAATTTCTTTCTATTGCCATTCAAGTGGAGTTTTGCCTCTTCAGCGGCCGTCGCAAAGCCAACTACTCCTGGAACATTTTCTGTCCCGGAACGTAGGCCGCTTTCCTGTCCACCACCATAGGTGATTGGTTTTAGTTTTACGCCGTGGGCGACATAGAGAGCACCAACACCTTTTGGTCCGTAGATTTTTGCAGCATTTATAGTCAATAAATCAACGCCCATTCTAGCAACATTGACATCAATCAGATTTAGAGCTTGTGAAGCATCAGAATGAAGATAGAGCGGGGTTTTATTGTTGTTTTTGAGGCGATTTTGTTTTTCTTGCCTCAGTATTTCGGCGATTTCTGCAAGGGGCTGAATCGTGCCGAGTTCATTGTTTGCAAGAGAGACGGAAACGAGCTCGACCGTGTCGTCGAGTTTGTTTTCCAAATCTTTGAGATCAATAAGACCGTTTCTATCCACCTTGATGAGTTCGAAATTATAGTTTTTTGCGGTTTCAAGAACTGATTTGTGCTCAATTTCAAGAACAAGGACTTTTGCGTTTTTTGAAAGGCACGTAAAAGCAAGATTTGTGGCTTCGGTTGCGCCAGAGGTGATGACTAAATCTGGGGATTTTGCGCCGATTGTGTGGGCAATTTTTGCCTTTGCGTCATCATAGAGTTTTTGGACTTTTTTTGCTGGAAGATAAGCAGCACTAGGATTGAAGAAATCATCAGAAAAAAACGGAATCATGGACTCCAGGACTTTTTTCGAAACCGGTGTTGCTGCCGCGTGGTCCAAATAAATCATGGTTATATTATAACACTTTTTGATGTTTTTTCAATTATTCCGTCGTTTCTGCATCTTCCGGTGCGGCAGGAGGAGCATCGGACTCGAGATATTCAGCATAAAATGTGCTTTCGATGTCATCTTCTTTGTTTTTCACGGTAAAAGTGTGGCTGAAATTGTCAACTTTTAGCGTGAATTCGTCTTCGATATCATAAAACCAAGAGGTTTTGATTCCGAGAATTCCGTCCTTCGTATACCAAACGCAATCATGCCATTCGTTGACACTGCCGTAGTTGGTTGAAATTTGACAGGTGCCGTCTTTTTTGAGACGCCAAACAACCGAATCGTCGTCTTTTTTGCGCCACTGAACGTTATCTCCGAAAATCGCCAGAAATTCTGCATCCGATCCAGCCATAACAATTTGATGATTATCAGAGAGAAGTTGCATGAGAAAAAAACCACCAATTCCAGCGACAATCAGGAAGATGATTGCGAGGATGATTGTGGTTTTCTTTTTCATTATGCTTCTATTATAGCATAACTAATATAATTTTTCTTTGATAACTTTCAAATAGGCGTGGAGGGCTTTGCGGAAATTTTCGAGCTCTGCGCCAGAGATTTTGTTGTAGCCGTGGCCTTGGATTTTTTTATAAACTCCATCTTTGCGAACTTCGTAGCGGACTGTGATTTCTTGTCTTTTGCCCATTTCAATCCAGTTTTCGTGCCAGAGCCAGACATTTTTAGAATATTGGAAAAATTCGCGTTGGTGACCGGCCGGAATTGGACCAAAAATCGTACGCCCAAGTTCGGATTCGGCGTTTATTAAGTCGTCTCTCAAGACGGTTGGCTTTTTTGCTTGGACTGGTTTTCTGAAAGGCAAATTTGACGATTCGAATTTTAGCCTTAATTTCTCAAGTGGCGAGAAAAAAGCTTTGTCGATTTGGTCCTTTTTGTTTTTTAGCGTGCTGCTCTTTGGCGACATTGTTCTATTTCCTCCGAAATGGCGTTCAATTCGTCAAAAAGCTCAAAGACCGGGCTTTTTTCCTCTTCTTCGTCAATAAAATTATAATTGGGGATTTGGTAGCTTGTAGATTTTGCGGACATTTTCTGTTGTTTTTTCTGCGATTTCCTCGCTAGAAACTCCCATTTTAGTTGATAACCAGTCGGCAATATTTTTAACATAAGCTGACTCATTAATTATACCACGAAATGGTACCGGGGTCAAGAAAGGAGCGTCGGTTTCGAGAACAATCCTCTCCAGAGGCGGTAAAGGGAGAGTAGAATAAGTTGCTAGGCCATTGACACCAACATAAAAATCTGTCGTTTCAAGGATTTTTTTGAGATTTTTCTTTGAATCAGTGAAGGAATGAACGACGCCTTTAATCTTTGGGAAATTGGAAATTACTCCAAAGAAATCAGGGAACGCTTCACGAATATGAAAACAGGCTGGAAGATTTTTATCCTGAGCGAGCTGAAGCATCTCTTCGAAAAGCCTGATTTGAGCTGATTTATCGAAATTTTCTTGATGATAATCAAGGCCAACCTCACCGATTGCTACTAATTTTTCATCTTTTTCAATCGAAAACTCATTTTTTGGCAATGAATTAGCATATTCTGGATGAATCCCATAAGTCCAGAAGACATTTTTGTGCGAATTTGCAAAATCTCTTGCTACGAGTGAATCTTTTTCTCCTGTACCAATAACAACGATCTGCTTTACGCCATTTTCTTCTGCATTTTTTAGCATTTTTTCGGCCTGCTCTTCAGAAAAAAATTCACGGTCGTGAAGATGGCAATGAGAATCAATTAGGTAGTCCATTGCCAAATTATAGCACAAAAAGGCGCCCATTACTGGGCGCTAGGGGCCATGAAAAGGTGATTCTTCTTGTTGTAGAGAAGTGCTTCGAATGATTCAATAAAGTGATCCTCAATATCAAGATCTAATAAAAATGCATCTAAATTACGGTTCGCCGGTTTTTCTTTGCTGAGTTTTTTAATGAGCGTACTTGTGGCGCGCTTATGATATTTGATGGCTGATTTAGTTTCTGATTTTGTCTTCTGTGACCAAAAATTGTAGTCGAGCAGCCATCCTTGCCCGTCGAACCAAGCAATTGTTTCGGCGTCCTCAAAGCAATATCTGAAACAATATTTGCTATGTTCGGAGGTAATGTTGAACGGGGTGTTGTTGGCAAAAATTTTATTATTGATCTCCGTGGGATATTCTTTGTAGTGATTAAGGATAAATTTAATGTCAAAATTTTGGACAAAAACCTTTCCGCCGATTTTAACTTTCATTTTTTTCATCTCCTCAAAAAGTACTACGTTTAATTACAAAACGCTATTTTTCTATTATACCACAGATGCTTAATTTTGTCAATTTTGAGACAAACGTGTTATAATATCACCATATCGAACTTCGATAGAACTTTAAGGAGGTTAAAAATATGGAAATTGGAAATCTGATGAAATGCGCATCATTACTCGGTTCATTCAATCTCAAGGACGTAAAGTGTACTTCTGTATCCATTTATTACCGCAATGGCGCAGCCCCTTTTTCTAGCAATATCTGTAACTATGGCATGACCCATTGGAACAAGAAAGACTGGGCAAGAGCAATCGAAACGAACGCAAACGAGTACGAATCGATCTTCGGAACAAAGGCTTATGAGATAACTTCCATCAGAATCGCATTCATCGTTGACGAGCTTCCGATCATCATCGAGTCCACGAATCTTGGTCGTTTTGACAGACTGCTCTTCTTCGAAGACGAATGCACTCTGTTCCCTTTCGAGCTCTGGTTAACCAAAACCGAATCAAAAAACATTCACGGCTGCCTCGATGTTGCGAAAATTGTCGATAGTAAATACAACTCAGCTAGAGTTAATTTCCTGTCAGATGGTGAGCCATTCGTGGTTCGCGAAAACGGTGAAAATCTTTTCTCGGTTGATTCGTTCTACTCAAAGAAAGTTGTTCCCGATAGCCTCCACTAACTCAATATCCCCGATCTTGGTCGGGGATATTTTCATTTAGTTTTGACGGTTTTCGCGTTTACGTTTGATTGGATCAAGTTGGCGTTTCCTGAGCCTCAAGGATTTTGGAGTAACTTCGAGAAGTTCATCGTCGAGAAGGAAGTCAAGACATTGTTCAAGAGACAGTTGGGTATACGGAGTGAGCTGAATTGCGCCATCGGAAGCGTGCGTACGCATGTTTGTGAGTTGCTTTTCCTTGCAGATGTTTATATCGAGGTCGTCTTTTTTGTTGGAAAGACCGACTATCATACCTTGGTAAACTGGGACCTGAGGCGGGATGTAAAGAATTCCGCGAGGCTGGGCTGCGTCGAGAGCATAAGCGGTTGAAGTGCCAGTTTCAAAGGAAACTAGGGCGCCGTTACGTTCTGGCTTGAATTTCGATTCAACTGGTTTATAACCTTTTGGAATACTGGACATAATCGCGGTTCCCTTCGTGGCGGTCAGAAGGTTATTTCTGAGACCAATAAGGGCGGCAGTAGTGATTTCATAAGTAAAACGAGTAGATCCAGTAGAGGTCAAATCTTGAGAAACAAGTTCGGCCTTTCTAATACCAAGTTCCTGAGAGACGGCACCGACAAATTCGCTGCTAACCTCGACAGTCAGACTTTCAATTGGCTCACATTTTTTACCATCAATCTCTTTATAAACAACTTCTGGACGACCAGCTTCAAGCTCATAACCTTCGCGGCGCATGGTTTCAATCAAAACAGAAAGATGAAGTTCACCACGACCGGAGACTTTATAACCAAGACCATCTGGAACGATTTTTAGAGCAATATTGGTTTCTAGTTCCCTTTCAAGACGTTCAGCAATTTGACGAGATGTCGTAAAATCGCCTTCTTTACCTTTCAAAGGAGAAGTGTTTGGACCAATATAAATCGAAAGAGTTGGAGCTTCGAGCTCGATGGTCGGGAGTGCTTCTGGGTTGTCGCCAGTAGCGATCGTGTCGCCAATATTTGCAGCACCAACACCCGTCAGAGCAACAATATCACCAGCCGATGCTTCAAGAATTTCTTCTTTTGCGAGGCCTTTATAAGTGAAAATTTGATCAATTTTGCCGTTTTTCATACAATCTCTTTGCATAATTTTGACGGTTTGGCCTTTTTTGAACTTGCCACGAAAAACTTTTCCGATGCAATATTTGCCGAGATAATTATCGGCAGCAAGCGCAGCGACGAGGAGTTGAGCGCCCTTACCTTCATTTTCGTCGATCTTTGGAGACGGAATGTCTTTAACGATGGATTCGAAGATTACATGCAAATCTTCATCGAGATCAGTAGTTTTTCCAGCTTTGCCGTCGCGAGCAATTGCGTAATAAATTGGATAATTCAATTGAGACTCATCAGTTGCGAGTTCAAGAAATAGATCAGAGATTTCATCTTTAACTTCTTCGATTCTGGCGGCAGGTTTGTCAATTTTATTAATCACAACAACTGGGACAAGCTTTAAATCGAGCGCTTTTTGAAGAACGAATTTGGTTTGAGGCATTGGGCCTTCCTGGGCGTCAACCACAAGAATAACACCATCAGCCATATTCAAAGTGCGCTCAACCTCACCAGAAAAATCGGCGTGGCCTGGGGTGTCAATAATATTGATTTTGTAGCCGTCATAATAAACACATGTTTGTTTTGCGGTAATAGTGATACCGCGTTCGTGCTCTTGATCCATGGAATCCATAATTAAGGTTTGAGACATCTCTGCTTGATTATCGCGAAAAGTGTGCGACTGCTTCAAGAGAGCGTCGACAAGAGTGGTTTTTCCATGGTCGACGTGAGCAATAATTGCTACATTTCTTATTTTGTCTGAATTCATTAGAATATTATAACATTTTAAAGATAAAAAGGCAACCGTTTTGTTGATTTTATTTTTCCGTATTCACAAAAATATAATTATGTGATATACTAGTTGAAGTCGGACGGTTAGCTCAGTTGGCTAGAGCGTTTCTTTGACGTAGAAGAGGTCATAGGTTCGAGTCCTATACCGTCCACCATCAAAGACATCACGTCTGAAGTTTAATAATTTGGGTCGGTAGCTCAGCAGGTTAGAGCACGGGCCTTTTAAGCCCGGTGTCGAGGGTTCGAGCCCCTCCCGACTCACCATGTTTAGTTTTACAAAAAACTCCAATTTGGAGCTTTTTTGTTTTATATCCTCGACAGCCCGGTGTCTCGGGTGACGCTTCGCTATATCCCTAACGAGATGCGCGCCGCCTTACCGACTCACCATGTTTAGTTTTACAAAAAAACTCCAATTTGGAGCTTTTTTGTTTTATATCCTTGATAGACCTGTATTTAGAGTGGCGTTATCATGTTACTCTAAAGGAAAAACCCGCTCATTGAGCGGGTTTCATATTTGCGCTGCGGCTTTAAAGATAAGCTTGATTCGCTACTGGTTCAGCAACCATTACATTTGAGTGCGCCATTTAATAAAATTCTTTTTTCAAGTTTTTCCATACGTTCTGCGTAATTAGGCTTCTGCTTCATATATTCTTCGAGCTCACTACGCAGTATTCTTTGATTGATGTTAAGATACTTCTCGACATCATCCCATGTTAAGCCAGATATGAAGATTTTTTTAACAGCCAATTCACATCTTGCCTTTTTTGCTGCTGACACTTTCTTCAGCCTCCCTTTAATATTCTATTGCATTCCTGCAATGCCGTTTTATTATAGCATATATTCATAGATTTGCAATAGTTAAGCATTCTTTCATATTTTGTTGTTATCTATTGACTTTTTTTGATATGTGTGCTATAATGAGAAGGTTGGTTTGCAAAAACTCGCACTTTTCCATCTATGTATTTGTTGTAGACAACCATCTCGCATATCATGAATATTGAACGCTGAAAAAAGAAAATTGAACAATGGAAATTGGAGGAAAAAAACATGAATAATAAGCATTACACAAACGCCCAAATGGTCGATTACGCAAAGAGACGCATCAGAAATGGCGGTTTTACCTGGGAACAGGTCGCCGAATCCCTCGGTGTTACGCCGAAAACGATTCGCGCCTATGTTAGCTCAAGCTATACGCGACGTAAGTCGTTCTATAAGGAGCTTCTTGCAGTCGAAAAAGCCAATCGAGAGACTCTTCTCGCTCAAGCAAAGGAGGTGCTCGCCAACGATGGGGATGAAATCGATGAAGTTATTGTTACGGAGACTGGCGCCTTGATAAAAAGAGGCTCCGCTGAAGTCCTTGCGGCAACTCTGCCGATTTTTATTCCTCTCTTTTGTATCAGAGAGCTCGAAAAGCTCTCAGCAAGCTGTCTGGAAGCCGAGCATATCCTGGCTTTTTATGGTGCAGGTGGACTCAACACGGTCAATCTGCGCTATAAGGAGGAGTTGTTCTGCGAACCGAGCTTTCCTGTTACTAAGAATCGCACTATTGGTGTTGTCGCCGTGTGCTGTGAACTCTGGGTGCAGGGGTACAAAGTGAGACTCCTTACTTCCTCTCGCGAGGTTGCGAAACTTGCAGAGGAGCAAGGCATCAACGATCTTATCATTGATTTAGTGAGCTGACGCTCTAATTACAGCATCAACGATATTATCGTTGATCTGATAATTTGACGCTCTCCTTGTAAACCAACAGCGATATTATCGTTGATTTGGCAAACCAATGCCCCGATCGCAAACCAACAAATACATAGAAAATAAGGCTCGCTGCAAGGCGAGTCTTTTTCGTGTTAGTTATCTCTTAAAACTTTCTAGGACCAGGCTTACTTCTTCTTTAATTATTTCAAATGAGACCGATTTATTGTTATCTCGCGTCTTATCTTTTGATTACTGAATCATATAGGCGTAAGCAAGGACGCCTAAAATTGTTGCTGCAAAAAGACAGAGCCATAGAATAACTAGATTTTTCAGACTATGGGTCTCTGGCTCACATTTACAACATTTCTTGCTGTTGCATTTTTCCGCGGGTTTTTTTACCGATTTTACCGTCGTCGCCTTTACTACTGCAGTTTTTTTGGCTGTCGGTTTTTTTGTTGTGCTCTTTTTTGCTGTTGGCATATTTTCCTTTCTTTTTGACAGGCGCCCTCGCAGTTTTGAGCGCCCGTCTTTATCCTGTTATTTCCCCAAGGCGACAGGTTCACCGATTTCCGAAAGAACATTTTCTTCCGGATCTGGGAGCGTATAGGCAAAAACTGTCATGATGATGACAAGAATTAGCCCAAATATCCCTAGAACTTTTTTCCTGCTCTCTTTCATTTTTGCACCTAATTATTTTTATTTTGAACGGAAGAGTTTCCACACCCTTTTCTGTTCTTAATTTTAATTATAAGCATAAAAATTATTAATGTCAACAATAAAACCATAATAATTTTTATAGTTAGCGGAATTTTAATTATTAATTTTTCTTTCGTTTCTAATCCCTTCACCGATTCAAAACTTAGCTTTTGAATAAAGAAACCAAAATCAGGCATTTCTTCCCATGTAAATTCAAATTGTCGCGACGATTCTGGGAAGATGACTTTTTCATCGGTATCTTCGTAAACTTTTTTTCCAAATATTGAATTAATCTCAAAATTATAGGATATTTTTGAGGAGTTTTCTCCTTGGTTTTTTACCTTAAATCCATTTTCATTAAAAGCTTCTGTGTTAATTTTTTCTTCTTTTTCCGCATCGTGCGCCACTACAAACGTTGCAAGGCGAAACGTTGACTGCTGTGCTTTTGTGTCTTTTGGAATTATTTCAACAAAAATAACACAATATTGCTCTTTTTTATCTGATTCCTCAAAATTAATTTTATATTTTATATACTTTGTGGATTCTTTCTCCATGTCAAATTCAAAAGATTTTTCATAGTCTCCTTCGTCATTCTTGAAAGAGACCCAATTCGTTATTTCGTTGTATTGCGTGCGATCTTTTTCTTCAAAGCTTGTTTCAAAATTTTCGTTCAGTACGGAATATGGCGCAGTATAAACTTTTAGTCTAAGGCTCTCGTCGCTAGCATTTTCAATCTTAAGTTCAAATTTCTCTACTGTATTTTCAGAGCGATTAAAATAATTGATTGTTGGCGAAACACTTAAAGATTTTGAGTCCGCAAAAACGTTTGAACTTGATAGGAATATATGAATAAGAATAAGCAATATGCTAAGAATTTTCTTGTTGCGTGCGACAAAAATCATTCAATCCTCCACGATTTTTATTTATTATATAGTAATTTTCTATAAGATTAAGTCTTGATTTTTATTGTTTTTTACTACCTATTATTTCAAGTTTGACCAGAATAAAGCTCTCAGAGTAAGAACATCGATCTAGTGCAGCTCGAATTAATTATTGACGGAGAAAAAACAGCCCTTTAGGGACTGTTTCTCCATTATGGTGCGCCTGACTAGACTCGAACTAGCACAGCTCTAAAATGGCCACTACCACCTCAAGGTAGCGTGTCTACCAATTCCACCACAGGCGCAACTGATGTATTTTTATTATATCACACTATGGCGTGCGGTTCAAGGTCGTTTTTTCGGTTGCCCACGTTTCAACTTGAACAAAACGGTCAAGCGGTGTGATTAAATTAATGTTTTCTGAGAACGCGCGGGCATTTTTATTGTAATAATACGACATTGTTGGTTGATAAATTGCAATAGCTGGAACATCGTTGACCCAAGTCTTGATAAATGATTCGTACTTTGCATTACGTAAACTCTCATCAGTTGTTTCACGGACCGCAAGAATAATGTCGTTTATAATCGTATTACTATAGTTGGAAAAGTTTAAACCAGAAGATCCTGTTTGGGATGAGTGATAATAAGAGAATAATTCTGGAGTCGCTCCAAGTTCGACTTCGTATAGAAATATATCGTAGCTACGGGTATTGATGACGTTTGAAATGAATTCCTGAGAATAGTCATATGCCGTTAGATTTACAGTAAAGCCGAGATTACGCAACTGTTCCGCAAGTTTTTCTGCGACATCTGGCAAATTCGCTTCATTAATTGTGACGATCGTGAGTGTTTTTGTTTCATCAACCCCCGCTTCTTTTAACGCGACTTTCGCAAATCCTTCGTTTTGTTCTGGAATAGCTTGCCAATTCGCTAAGTCTGCCTGGGAATACAGAATTGGATAATCAAGGCTCATTGTTGACTGTGCCGCTTCACGCAATTCCCCTAGGTTAATCCCTTTTTGAATGGCTTGGCGGACCGATACGTTTGATAGAATATCTGATTTGGTATTCAGAAACGCATAAACACCAGAATTAACTGAGGCTTTTAACTCGAGAATATTTTTCGAAGTTATCTTATCATAATCTTTTCCGGAAAGTTCAGCTGTTGCCGTAATTGTTTCCGCGTTTAGCGCCGAAATAATTGCATTATTATCAAGGAATGCATGTATAGCAAAGTTATTTAGCTTAGGCAATCCTTTATAGTAATTTTCGTTTGCAGAAAGATATATAATGACCTCGCCGTTCGTTCCGATCGGCTGCGTTGCATTAAATTTGAAAGCTCCAGATGAAATTGGGTTTTTGGAGAAATCAGATTCTAGAAGTAGCTTTGGGTCGGAGTTTTCTAGAGAATGTTTTGGCAAAATCGGGAATTCAAGTGCTGCATCAAAATCGACATAAGCGGCAGGGAGGTTAAATGATAGCTCTCCTGACTCGGTTTCAGAAACTTTTACATTCAATAAGGCTGTCGAATAATTCGAAATTACTTCCGGATTCTGAATAAGATCGGTTGTAAATATTACATCTTCGTTCGTAATCGGTTCTCCGTCAGACCATTTGAGATCATCGCGAAGTTTGATTATCCAATTTTTTGCGGTCTCGTCGTAGCGGGCCGTTTCAGCAAGTCCTACGCCGACATGTCCGGAATAATCATTCTCCATAAGTGGCGCAAAGAGCAACTTCGAAATTGTTTTTTCTGAATTCGTCGAAGCAAAAAGCGGATTTAGAGAATTAACCTTACCTAGCGTCCCTTCTATATAGGTTCCGCCTTCTTTAAACGAGGAGATGGAATATGAGTCTGAATACCACGATGCTTGAACTCCAGCCAGAATAACCACGACTAAAACAAGTAAACTCCATTCTATAATCAAGAGTCGGACATCGCGAATATGAGATAGGCGCTCAAGAAAATTTTCGCGAACATGCGCTTTGCTGTTTGTTTTAGCTCTGTCAGAAAATTTCGTGAATTTCTTCGCTAATTTTTGCCCACTCTTTTTTAGTTTATTTGTCATATTTTAGAAAATTAATAACCCCATAATCGAGAAAACGAGCACCATCGAAAAAATAATTGTTGTATTAAACATAGATTTCTCTAATCCGCGTCGGGTTGTATAAAGTTCGCTGGAAGCTCCTGACCCTGAACCGAGAGATGCACCACGTTGTTGAAGTAAAACTAAAAGAATTACCAGGATAGCAGATACTAAGGTTGTGATTTGTAAAACATTTTCTAATTCCATGGGATTATTATATGACGAGAAAAGAAAAATCGCAAGATTAGGATAGCATATTCTTCCTCTTGAGATAATTATGATAGGTAATCGCGAATCTATGAGCCTCATCATCAATGCGCGTAATTAGCATTGCAAAATCTTCATTGGTCGCAAGAATAGATCCGAATTGCTCATTTTTCTTAAAAATTACTCTATGGGTACGTAGGGTTTTTGTGTGGTCACCTGATTTTTCCTTGCCGAGGTATGGAATTTTTGCCTCATCGAGTAGGTCAGAAACGGCAGATATCTGAGCAGTACCACCATCAATAATTACTAAGTCTGGATATTCCCATTCCGTATGTTTTAGTCGTCGCGAAATTACTTCGCGCATATTAGCCGTATCATTATTTTTTTCGTTATGAATTTTGAATTTACGATATTCAGAACGGTCGGCAACGCCGTTTGTAAAAACAACCATAGACGCAACAACGTTTGTTCCAGATTGATGAGAAATATCATACCCTTCGATTCGTCGTGGCGGCTTTTCTAATCCTAGGATTTTCTGCAGCTCCGATAAGGCATGGTCGGAGGAAATGTCGAGAAATTCTTTATCGCTAAAAATAATTTTCTTTTTCAGCTCTTTTAGGCCAAAAATTTGATTTCTAAGCTCCGCCGCCGACTCGAAATTGCCTTTTTTCGACTCGTCGTACATTTCTTTTTCTAAATTTTTTAGGAGATTCTCTTTGTCACCTTCGAGTAATTGAATAAGTCGTTTCAAGTTGTTTTTGTATTTTCTTGGCGTAGTTTTTTCCATTTCAATACCTGGCGCTAGCCCAAGATCAGAATCAAGAGTATGCTTGCCATCATATGGTTTAATATAATACGGAAAAATTTTTCTGAGCGTTCGGAGAGATTTTTCAAGAGCTGACTTTCCGTAAAATGGACCAATATAAGTTGCACCGTCATCTATTGGTGTTCTTGTAAAAGAAATATATGGGACCTTTTCTTGCATTGTAATTTTTACATAGGAGACGGTTTTATCATCGCGCAATAGAATATTCCATTTCGGCATGTAGCGTTTTATCATTTCGGATTCAAGAAACAACGCGTCCATTTCTGTGTCAACAACAATCCAGTCGGTGTCAAAGATTTCTGCGACCAAGGCTGTAGTTTTTGGATCGCGATCCTTATCGTTACGAAAATAACTGCGAACTCTATTTTTAAGAACCGCCGCTTTACCAACGTAAATTACTTCACCAGCTTTGTTTTTATGAAAATATACTCCTGGAGCAGAAGGGAGATTTTTCAATTTTTGCTGAAGATTTGGATTCATTTTTATATTATATAATATTTTTTCTAATTATCAACTTTAAATAAATCATCGAAGGTTAGGTATGTTTCCGGAGAGTCGGGGTAGAAATATTTCGAATCATAGCTAAAAGTTGTTTCGGAGCTGAAATAATAATCACCAAGCTCATTATTAACCGACAATGATACAAGTTGACTATTCTCGTTGAGTTCGGCCTTTAATCCAGAAAAATCTTCAACTATTTCCACTATTTTGTCGATAAGAAATTTTGCAGACTCATCGGAAAAGCACTTTTTCATATCATTCGACAGTTTTTCTATTTTGTCGTCGGAAGTATAGAAGACATATTTTTCAATTTCATCATCAATTGTTGATGTAAAGAAACGCGCCGTGGATTGATCATATTTTTCAAGAAAGTTTTCAAAGCAGACAAGATTTTCGTCAATATTCTCGCTATCGATATGTAAAGCCTCAATAATAAACTCAATATCTTCACTACTAATCAAAACCCAATCCTCATTAGACTGTTCGATAGCTTTAATTACTTCTTGGCTTAGAATATTCGTTATGAATTCTACATCGCCAAGATTATAAAAGAAATTCTTTACATCTGAGAACTTCAGGAATAGCCTATTTTTGCCATCGACTATGTATTTTACCGATAATTTTATTTCTTTGTTTTTTTCGGAGATACCAACCAAATCGATTGTCCCTGAGGTTGGTGATTTTATTGAATTAGCCTTTAGATTTATCGAGAGATTTTTTATACCAGATTCGCTCGGATCTTTATATTCAAAAACATTTTTCGATTCAAAAGATACGTTATTTGAATATTCAAGATAAAGTTTCGCTGTTTCGAAAGATTTTCGTTCTATTTTGTCAGGAGTTTTCGGGGCAAAGAAAATGAACCCAAGGATAGTAATTAGGCAAATAGAAACGGCTAAAATTACAAAACTAGAACGTTTTTTTCTCCCTTTTTCTGACATAGTTTTATTATAACATGCTATAATATGCTTATGGATAATTTTATAATCTCTAATATAAAGGCAAGGCAAGTCCTTGACTCGCGAGGAAACCCAACGGTTGAGGCAAATGTAATTCTTGAAGGTGGTTATTCGGGAAGGGCAATTGTTCCTTCTGGAGCCTCAACTGGAGAAGGTGAAGCACTTGAGCTTCGTGATGGTGACAAAAATTACTACGACGGAAAAGGTGTCTTAAAAGCCGTTTGGAATGTTAATTCCAAGATTAAGGACGTTTTAGTTGGCAATTCTGCTGATCAAAAAACTGTTGATGGCATGATGATAGAGCTCGACGGTACCGAAGGTAAATCAAATCTCGGAGCCAATGCGATTTTGTCCGTCTCATTAGCCGTAGCGAAGGCGGTCGCAAATGCTAAAAGAATGCCTTTTTATTACTACATTGCAGAATTAGCTAATACTAAAAAAGACATGTCAATCCCTATGCCAATGATGAATGTCATGAATGGTGGAGAACACGCTTCGTGGGCAACCGATTTCCAAGAGTATATGATTATGCCGCTTGGGGCTGGGAATATTGCCGACGCTGTTCGCATGGGAGCTGAAACATTTCATGCTCTCAAGAAAGTTCTTGACGAACGCGGCTATCCAACAACTGTTGGAGACGAGGGTGGTTATGCTCCAAGAGTACGCGAAGGAAATAATGAACCACTTGAGTGTATCAAATTAGCCGTCGAAAAAGCTGGATATAAATTTGGTGAAGATATCGCTATCGCAATGGATATTGCGTCTAGTGAGTTTTATAAAGATGGTCACTATGAGCTTCGCACGAACGGTGATTGGAAAACTTCAGACGACTTAATTAACTGGTATGACTGGATTGTCAATAATTATCCTGTGGTTTCCATCGAAGATGGTCTTGGTGAAAAAGATTGGGAAGGTTGGAAGAAGCTCACCGAAAGACTTGGAAAAACAACCCAGCTTGTTGGTGATGATCTTTTTGTGACCAATACAAAATTGCTTCAAAAAGGAATCGACTCAAAAGTCGGAAACGCAATCCTGATTAAACCTAACCAAATCGGAACGCTTTCCGAAACCATCGACGCCGTCTTGCTTGCAAAGAAGAACGGATATCGTTCTGTTATTTCTCATCGTTCCGGTGAAACTGAAGATACATCCATTGCGCACATTGCGGTTGGACTTGGTGCAGGACAAATTAAAACTGGTTCTCTTTCTCGGAGCGAAAGAATTTGCAAATATAACGAGCTAATTCGTATTGCCGACAACAACTCAACGCTTGGACTCAGAAATCCTTTTATTTAAATTCACAAAACTAGCTCTTTGGAGCTAGTTTTTTGATGAGCGCCGAACACGAGATAGGTATTTTTTTCACTCTAATTTGTCTTTGATTTTTTATTCAGAAACTATAACACTTAATGCCAAAAAAAGACGCCCCCTAGAGAGCGTCTTTCTATTTTATTTTACTGTTTTGTATGGAGATTTCTTGTCGTTTATTGTTCTTTTTATCATAATAAACAGTGCGGATATTGAAGAAATAATAACGGTGATCAAGACAGCTTGTTTGATTGAGTCATCCGATTCACTGTTTTGGCCGGTTTCAGGCACATCAGGAAGTGACTCATTTTCTTCTTTGCAGCCTTCCATCTCCGGATTTGTTTCACAAGTTGGTTCTGGCTCTTTGCAGCCTTCCATCTCCGGGTTGGTTTCACAGGCTGGCTTTTGCTCTGGTTTTTTAAACACGAAGGTAATTTCTTTTTCTGTCGATATCAGGAATTTCGATTCTTCCGTTGTTATTTTTACAACTATTTCTCCTTCCTTATCAGATTCAATCTCGATGACGGCTTTACCTTCCTCATTTGTGGTGGTTTCTAATATTTTCCCATCGATTTCATATTGAAGCTTTACGTTAGTTAGCGGATATCCGTTTAAGTCTTTAAGTGCAACCTCTGCGTCTGCCGTTTGCCCAACAATGGCCTCAATAATGTCTTCGGCTTCAATAATCGGTGTGAACGCCCCATTATCTCCAATCAAAACATATACCCCGTCATTTTTTGCGGTAAATAATATTCTACCAGTGATTGGATCGTAAGTCGATTCAATACTTTTATAGATAGGAATAACCTCATCTTCTTCTGGATATTCGTAGTCAACTTTAATAATTCTAAACGAATAATATTCTTCTCTCATTTCCTCTGGAACTTCATATGAGATAATTAAATCCTCATCATAATATCCCGTAGCTTCGCCATAATCACCATAAGGATAGTCACAAGGATATTCGCTTTCTTCTTCGCATTTAACATATGCAGACCATGTTACATTAAGCATTTGAGACGATTGAGGCTTTTCGGTATCGGAGATTAATTCTTTTTCTCTTAATGCCTCTTCGACGGATGACATATAATCAGGTTCACCGCCCATGCTATTCCATTTTGTATTAATCTGAACATCGCTATATGCCTTCTCAGCTATTTTTTGTAATTCTTCTTTATTTATTGAGACGATCTCGGTTTTAAGAGGATCATTATTGCCGTTTTCTTTTTTCACTACGACGCCGTTTTGATATTTATTTTCATAGTATTTATCAGTATTGCCTTCATATACAATATACGTATCTCCAGTAATAGTCCTTCCGGAACCATCTTCTTTCTCGCTCCATTTGTAATTATAACCTGGATCTTCGGATAATCTCGTTATGGGCGTTAATAAGGCACCACCAGTAAGCGCATATTTCTTTTCTGGCTCAGATTCATAACCGCTTTCATTTTCGAGTAGATGGTAAAAATCGATTTCCACTGATTCTTCAATCCGCACTATGAAAGTAGCGGTAAACTCCTTAGTTTCGCCAGGTTCTAGCAAATAATCCCACGAATATGATAATCCAGAATCAATATGATCTACAAGCGTTATTTCGTCAATTACACTATCGGAATGTCGTTCCCTGACGCTTTCGCCGTAAAAACCGATCCAAGTTGTCGCAGCGGTTGGTTGCAATAAAATTTCAAAACTTGCACCAAAGCCAAATCTCGATTCGTTATCTTGAGTGACTTTAAAGCCTTGTTT
This sequence comes from Candidatus Nanosyncoccus sp., assembly GCA_045641545.1. Lineage (GTDB taxonomy): Bacteria > Patescibacteriota > Saccharimonadia > Saccharimonadales > Saccharimonadaceae > Nanosyncoccus. The sequence continues at coordinate 61,997 of JAZUHD010000004.1, read as the reverse complement.
GTCAATTTTACGCAAAATAGCTGCAGCGTCATTATCACCTACCTCAACGTCCGTGGCTGAAGATATTGAGATATTTTTTGGCTCATCTGAATTATTTTTAGCTCTATAAGTTACAACCACTTTCGTTTGTGACGCTTCGTCATCTTTGGCGGTAATATCTATACCGACATCATTCAACGTATTTTGCTCTGTAATATCAATATCTTCATTCATTGGGTCGAAACTGACATACTTTTCATCTTCGTCGACTTTTAGAAAAGAATAATATCCATACTGAGCAAAGGTAGTCGATACATCTCCTTTGCTCTCCTCCTCACCTTCTTTTTCTTTAATTAGAGCGTATATGTCGAAATTGTTGGCATTGCCGCCAGTAAAGCCTTCTTCATCGAAATATCCGTTCGGGATCGAGTTGGGCGTGCTTTTGTGGGTTAATTCAACGATCGTTGTTTCTCTCGCCATTGCTCCAAAAACAAAAACTCCAGAACATATAAACACTAGTATAAAAATGGAAATAAATTGACCTCTCTTTTTCATATTTCTATTTTATTATGCTTATGAATATATTGCAAGTAATTTCGTTGTCTTTCAAACGATTATCTTTTTATTATAGCACAAGCATTTTTATTTGTCAAGTTTTAGGATTTTAACAGAGACAGGAAGGCATTCTCGTCAATCATTTCAATGCCAAGTTTTTCTGCTTTGTCAGTTTTTCCCTTACCTGGTTTTTCACCGCAGATGAGTGCCGTAGTGGTTTTCGTAACGGAACTCGTCACCGTTGCGCCAAGTTCTCGAAGTTTTTCTTCGGCTTCTTCGCGACCCATTGAATTTAATGTTCCGGTTATGATATAGCTTTTTCCAGCTAGTGGTGCTTTCGATAAATCATTGAAGGACGGATTCACGCCAAGATTCTTCATATCTTCGAGTTGTTTCAGATTTTCTTCGTCGGCAAAATAAGCCAGAATTGATTCCGCGACGACTTCACCAATATCATTAATTTCTAGTAAATCATCTTTGGTTGCTTCGGAAAGTTTTTCTAAGCTACCAAATTTGTTTGCCAAAACCATCGCTGTTTGAGCTCCAACATGACGGATTCCAAGAGCAGTAATAAATTTGTTGAGCGGAGCGCTTTTTGAATTTTCAATTGCGTCGACTAGATTTTTTGCTGACAGATCTGCAAAACGCTCCAAAGACGCGACTTTTTCCTTTTTTAAACGATACAAATCAGAAATCGAGGAAACGAGCCCTGAATCAACAAGTGCAGCAACGTTTTTTTCACCAAGACCTTCGATATTTAGAGCTGGTTTTGAAGCAAAGTATTCAAGAGAGCGTTTCAGGATAAAATCGGAGGTTTCGCCTTTGACGCGATAAACGACTTCCCCAACCGGACGTTCAAATTCAAGTTCTGGATATTGCTCTTTCAAAGCTTCTTCATAATTAAACGGCTTTGTTTTTTCTGGACGAAGAGTTTTCAAGACTTCCTTGACTTGAGGAATAATGTCGCCAGCTTTATAAATTATCACGGTATCACCGATACGAACATCGAGGCGAGCAATTTCGTCGGCATTATGTAGGGATGCGTGACGGACTGTTGTTCCGGCAACCTCAACAGGATCGAAAAGCGCAACTGGCGTTGCTGCGCCGGTGCGGCCAATGGAAATAACAATATCTTTAACCTTCGTTGTCGATTCTTCGGCTGGAAACTTGAAGGCAACGGCAGCGCGTGGAGTTTTTCCGACAATTCCGAGATCGTTATAGATTTTTCTATCATTAATTTTGATAACCATGCCGTCAGTATTGAAGAGGAGTCCCTTACGATAATCATCGAGATTGTGGATGTATTCGAAGAGTTCCTTCATTTCGTTTGATTTGAAGATCTTATCTTCGTTCGAAGTTCGGAAACCCATTTCGCGCAGTTTTTCGTAAGCTTCTTTGTGGGTTGGAAGATTTGGAGCAACTAAATCATAGGCCATGAATTTCAATGGGCGCGAGGCTGCAATTTTTGGATCAAGTTGCCGAATTGTGCCAGCAGCAAGATTTCTTGGATTCGCAAATTCTTTTTCGCCATTTTTCCTTTGGCGTTCCTGAATTTTTTCAAATTCTTTTTTGAAAAGAATTATTTCACCACGAACTTCGACGTGACCTTTTTCTTCGATTTTCAAAGGAATGTTTTCAATTGTACGAACATTCATTGTGACGTCTTCACCAACCAAACCATCACCACGAGTAACTCCCTGTTTTAAAAATCCGTCTTCGTAAATCAGGGCACAAGCTAGACCATCCATTTTTATATCAGTGAAGAATTCTTCGATTTTCCCTCCCGGAATGAGTTTTTCATTACGAGAAATCCAATCTTTGATTTCTTCTTCCGAAAAGACATCTGCAAGGGAAATCATACGTTGCTCGTGGGTGACTTTCTGGAATTTATCAAGGGGTTTTCCGGCAACGCGTTGAGTTGGAGAATCCGGAGTAATCAATTCTGGAAATTCTTCTTCGAGTTTCGAAAGTTCATGTTTCAAAGAATCGGCAGCTGCTTCGGACATTATTGATTCGTCAAGAACGTGATAGTGATAGCGATAATCGTTGATTATTTCGCGGAGTTTTTCGACGCGGACTTTAGCTTCGGCTGGATTCATAATTTAGTATCTCCTTATAATATAAATATATGTAGGCTGACGAGTAAATGAAGTTAAAGATTGTAATAAGAAGCATAAAGAACGAAGTTACTGGAATATCTGCCATCCAGTCAAAACTCTGCTTCAATGCATTATCAATTAGAATTACCGGGAGCATAATAATCGCACAATTTAAAATGAGAATAAAGACCAACAATATCAAACGGAAGATGAAACGGATGCGACGATGAAGCATCAAGTCTGATGCGGCACGAAGAGCGGAGCGCGGATAAATTCCCGGAGCGGTCGTAGCAACAAGAGCAATAATTGAGCTGGAAATCATATAGCCAGATAGTAGAATCATGAGCGCAGCGAAAACCAAGAACAAAAGTGCATAAAATGGCGTCGAAAGAAAATCGGTTTGAATTGCGGCGCTATAGAATATTACGAGTAGGAAAATTGGAATGAGCTGCAATAAGACCACGATCAAAACGAGAAGCGTGGAAATCAGTGGGCTGAGGGCATTATATAAACCTTGTCTCAAGGTGACTTTCTTACCGTCAAGAATTCGGCGCAGGAGATAAATCGTAACAAGCCACACCACGATAAAAATTAGCCCAAGTGTTGTGCTTTGGTCGTTTGTTAGGCTTTGGCTAATACCGCCAGTCGCAATCGTTGAAACAAGTTGAACCGTAGCTCTCGCAACATTACCAAGATTTGCGAAATTTTCCGCCTGCTCATTCGTAGCTAATCCAGCCATAATGTCGTTGATTTTTGATTGACTAAAAAGTCCAATAAAGATTGTTGTAAAGATTACAACACTTATTAATAATCCGCCGAAGACTCTACGATTTTTAAATAAAATGCCGTAAGTTCTGACCGCATGAACAAGGAGTTTTGGCGGTTCGAAACCATCTTTATATTCTTCGGTATATGTCCTATGGAAGGATCTGAACGGGCTTCTTTCGAGGCTTTTTGTTTTTTCCTCTCTTATTTTTCTCTTTCTTGATTCTTTTTCGGACTTGAGCCAGGTTTTTTCTTCGATTTTCTCCCACTTTCTCGCTTCACGTTTCTCCGATACTTGTTTTTTAGGACTTTGCTTTTGCATTTTCTAACCTCGCTATTCTTTTTTCGATTGACGGATGGGTACTAAACAGCGTAGAGAATAATCCTTTTTTGAGAGGATTATTAATATACATAGCTTCAGAAGCTGGGTTTTGAGATTGCATTGGGCGACCATGCGTATCGAGTTTTTTGAGCGCAGAAATCATATCTTCGGGGTGACGCGTAAGGCGTGCAGAAGATGCATCGGCAAGATATTCTCGTTCTCGCGATATTGCCATTTGCGCAAGCGTTGCTGCCAGTGGCGCCAAAATTGCCGTAATGATAATTACGAGAAACCCAATTGGACTCTGATCTCGGTCGTCACTGCGACGTGAATGGCCATAGAATAATAAACGAAATCCCAAATCAGAAAATACACCAATAATGCTCACGAGACCAAAAACAATGAGTGACACCCGGATATCATAGTTCTTAATGTGAGACATTTCATGAGCCATTACCGCCGTCAATTCTTTATCATCCATAATTTCTATTAGGCCAGTGGTGGCTGCAATAACTGAATGTGCAGGATCTCTACCCGTCGCAAAGGCGTTTGGTGCTGGATCATTAATAATGTAAACTTTTGGCATTGGGAGTTTGGCCGTTTCGGAGAGATTCTCGATTATTTTAAAAAGTCTAGGATTGTCTTTTTTCTCAATACGTTTCGCGCCAGCTAAGACAACGGAAAGTTTATCTGCAAAGAAGTATTGTAAGACGGCATATCCTGTCGAGATGATAAGAATCCAAATCAGAACACTAATATCGTCATATAAATATGCAAGAAGGCCACCAAGAAGTCCGATAAAGATTACGAACCCTGCCATTATTAATATCGTGTTACGTTTATTGGCCGCTATTTGCTTTTGCATTTCAATTTTACTCGCAGTTATATCTTTCGAGAAAAACAACCAACAATATGTCAATATTGTCTTTCTCTTTTATGCTTTTTAGTATATATGATTTTTGGTATTAAATCAATTTTTTGATAGAATAAAGATATGGATTTTAAAGTTTTGCTTTATACGGAGTTAAAAGATACTTTGAAGAATTCTGGACTTGGAAAGGCAATTCGTCACCAAGAGCAGGCTCTAAAAGAGAATGGTATTAAATATACCTTCGATAAAAACGACGATTTCGATATTGTTCATATAAATTTTTATGGACTAGGCTCTTATATGATGGCTAAGAAAGCCCACAGAAACGGCAAAAAAGTTGTTTATCACGCACATTCGACCGAAGAAGACTTTCGCAATTCGTTTATTTTTTCCAACCAGATTGCGCCACTTTTTAAAAAATGGATCACAAAATGCTATAAGTTAGGCGACATCATTATTACCCCAACTCCATATTCAAAAAAACTTCTAGAAGGGTATGGGTTAAAGAATATTTACGCCATTTCCAATGGCGTTGACACGGGATTTTTCAAGAAAGATACTGAGCTTGGCAAAGTTTTTAGAAAAAAATATCATTTTGATTCTAATGAAAAAGTCATTGTTGGTATTGGATTATTTTTGGAAAGAAAAGGAATCTTGGATTTTATTGAACTCGCGAGACGGATGCCGGAATATAAATTCATTTGGTTTGGCTATACACAGCCATCGTTAATTCCGCGAAAAATTAAAAAGGCCTTGAAAAATATTCCTCAAAACATGATTCTTGCTGGCCACGTCAATGCAAAAATGATAAAAGCTGCACTTTCTGGCGCCGACTTATATATCTTCCCGACTTTCGAAGAAACCGAGGGGATTCCAGCACTTGAGGCAGCCGCCTGTGAACAAAAAACCATTTTGCGCGATATACCAGTTTTTGAGGGCTGGATGAAGAATGGGAAAAATGTCTACTTAGCCAAAGGCGTGGATGACTTTGAAAAGAAAATGAAAGATGTTTTGAATGATAAATTGCCAAATTTAACAAATGAAGCTAGAAAAACAGCTGTTGAGAAAGACATTAAGAAGACCGGCAAAGAACTAATCGAAGTCTATAAAAAAGCATTGTCGATGTAGCTTTTGCTTGATTTTATTTTTGATTAAGGTTATAATGTACTAGGTATCTTATGATAGCAGAAAATGTTTTGCCCTGGTTGGCACTAATTATTGGTGGATATTTCCTCGGAAGTATTATGTTTTGTCGGGTAATTTGCCTGACTTTTTTCAAGACCGACATTTGCAAGGTTTCAAAAGATGGTAATCCAGGCGCAGCAAACGCATTTTGGCATTGTGGCAAAATTGCCGGAATTTCCGGACTTTTACTCGATATGCTTAAAGGTTTTTTGCCAACTTTTATTGCAATTAAATATCTCGACATCGAAAATCCATTATTTGGTCTGGTTATGCTGGCGCCCGTTCTTGGTCACGCATTTTCTATTTATCATAATTTTTCTGGCGGAAAATGCATCGGAACGATTTATGGAGTTTTAACCGCTTTATTTTTAACATGGACTGCGCCATATCTCCTAATTGTTCTTGGTGTTCTGAACTTATTCTTTGAATTTCTATGTAAATCTGTCCCCGGCGATAGGCGAGCCTACATTATGTTTACTTTTTTAATCTTAGCATCATTATTTGTCGGATATTATGCAGACCAAGGTTCAATCATGCTCGGCGGTATTTTAATGTCCGCACTTGCAATCCTTAAGCATTCTCCGCTTTTCGCAAAAACTGAAGAAAAAAGATCCAGAAGAAAGGTCAGCGTTTCAAAGTGAAAACTATAAGTTTAAACGGCGCGCTCTACGCCGATATGGTTAGGTTTGGTGCTGCAAATTTGGCAGACAAAAAAGAAGTCGTTAATGAGCTAAATGTTTTTCCAGTGCCCGACGGTGATACTGGCGACAATATGTCAATGACAATCAATGCCGCCGCAAAGTCGGAAGATATTGACGATCCGATATCTTTAGAAAAAATCTCAGATAAAGTTATGCATGAGGTGCTGCTTGGAGCACGTGGGAATTCAGGTGTAATCCTTTCGCGCATTTTTGCCGGCATCGCTCGTGGGCTAAAAGGAAAAATCGATGCTTCAGTTTCTGAATTTGCTTTTGCGATGGATTGCGGAGTTGAAGAAGCCTACGCTGCTGTCGCGAAGCCAGTCGAAGGAACCATTCTCACCGTTCTTCGAGACGGTGTGGATTTTGCAAAAAAAGAGTCTTCTGAAAATACCACTTTTGAGGAATATTTTGAGTTTTTGACACGAGAAATGCGACGCTCGGTGGAAACAACTCCTGAACTATTACCTTCCTTAAAGGAAGCCGGCGTTGTTGACAGCGGCGGAGTCGGCTTACTTTATATATTTGAAGGCATGCAAAATGCATTAAATGGTGAAAAAGTCGACTTGGATTTCTTGAAGGAGCGAAAAAATAGCGCAGAAGAACTTGATATTTCCCTTTTTACCGAAGATAGCGAACTGGAATTTGGGTACTGTACTGAATTTCTTCTGCGGCTTCAGAACAAAAAAACAAATATTTCCGAGTTTAGTGTTGAAGATTTCACAAATTATCTAAAATCCGTTGGTGACTCTGTTGTCTGTTTTCAAGATGGAAGCATCGTTAAGGTCCACGTTCACTCTAAGAATCCTGGAGAGATTTTAAATCATTGCCAAGAACTTGGCGAATTTCTAAAGCTCAAGATTGAAAATATGGCATTGCAGCATAATAATACTGTTATTCGTAATTCTTTTGATGATTTTAAGTCAAAACCTCACAAGAAATACGGGATTGTCACTGTTGCGAATGGACGTGGAATTATTGATACTTTTTCTGAACTTGGATGTGACGTAGTTATTCCTGGCGGACAAAGTATGAATCCTTCGACTAATGATTTTCTTGAGGCTTTCAACGAAATTAATGCGGACATTATTCTGGTTTTTCCAAATAACAAGAATATCATAATGGCCGCAGAACAAGCCGCAAACGCTTCCGAAAAAGATATTAGAGTAATTGGAACGAAGACAATCGGCGAAGGCTATGCTGCCATTTCAATATTCGACGCAAACATCGAAAATCCCGATGAGCTCATTGATGGATTATATGGTGCTATTTCTGGCGTGAAAACTGGACAAGTTTCTCAAGCTTCTCGAGATGCAAAAATGAATAATATTGAGATTTCTTCTGGGGATTATATTGGTTTTTCCGATGGAGAGGTATTCATTAGCATAAAAAATCGCGAAGATGCACTTCTGACATTGGCCGAGAAACTCAGTATGCAGAATTTCGATATTGCGATTTTATTTTACGGAAGCAATGTTGGCGAAACTGAGGCTAAAAAGTTGGAAAAAATCTTGAAAGAAAAGTATAATAGACAGGAGCTATATTTGCTCGATGGCGGTCAGCCAGTCTATGACTATATCTTAATATTAGAATAGGAGAAAACATGTTGCAGCTTTTCGCTGATACTGATTGTGATATTACGAAAAGAAATGCCAGAGAATTAGGATACAAGTTAATTAGTATGCCATATTCGATTGGTGATAAATTGGTTTGTCCATATGAAGATTGGGATGAATTTAATTCGCACGAGTTTTATGAGATGCTTCGCGAGGGCACTTTGCCAAAAACAAGTTCAATATCCGAAGAAAAATATATTGAATATTTTGAACCGGTCTTCAAGAATGGCGACGACATATTTTATCCGCATTTTTCCAGAAGTATGTCGGGGACTTTTGATCGCATGGATGCGGCCGTTAAAAAACTTCTTGAAAAATATCCTGAAAGAAAGTTTTTTGAGGTTGACCTTAAAGGTATTTCCGCGCTTTGTCTGAATTTGCTTGAGGAAATTAGTGAAAAGGCGAAAACAGGAATTTCCGGCGAAGAACTAAAAGAGTGGGCAGAAGGCGAAGTCGATCATTTTGCGTTGTATTTCTTCGCTGATGATTTGAAATTTTTCAAGCAAAGCGGCCGCGTTTCTAATTTGGCTGGCACTATGGGTACGCTTTTAGGTATTCGTCCGATTATTTATGTCGACAATGAAGGAAAAATGCTTAGCATTGGAAAAGAAAAAGGCCGATTCAAAGCAGCCGAAAAATTGATTTCCTATGTTAAAGATTTGGGGCAAGATATCAAAGATCATCGCATTATTATTGCGTCATCCGATAATAATGAGCTTGTTGACGAAATCAAAAAACGTCTAATTGAAGAATTTGGCGAGGATTTGAATATTGAAACTGAAACAATAAATCCAACAATCGGCGCACATTGCGGACCAGATGCGGTTGGAATTTGCTTCTACGCAAAACATAGATAAATAAAGCGCCCCGGGTGGGGCGCAGTTTGAATGATTTTGGCTTATTTAGGCTCATACTGGAATGTCGGGATTTCTCCGTCAATTCCGCTAAATTTTGAGTAATGGTTAAATTGGCTGAAACGCCCCACTTGCCTCCCAAGCAGCATAAATATCTGGTTCAAATTCCCCCGGTTCATAACTACCCACAAATTTCATAAAATTATTATATCATATTTTCCCCAAAAAAGAAAAAGAGGCGCCGGAGCGCCTCAGAGAAAAAGGTGATGAATCGGCATATGCAAGACCGATTCTGTTTTGAGTCGGGAATGTTGATGTCGTCGATAACGATAATTACGGCCGAAGCCGTGAGAGGTTAGCACATCGGACGTTGTCCTCCTTTTAAAATCTCAAAGAGATAATTAAACCATCGGACCGTTCCTCCTTAACTTAACAGGTTTCTCACCTTAATCTTTGACACAAAACAAAAGTGCATATAATTCTTTTTCGATTGTTCTGTGTCAATCTTAATGTACAACGAGACAGCTCTTACGCGCTTCTTAGCGCATAGGTCTCGTTACGTCGAACGCCCAGGTCATCCTCTTGAAGGAACGACTCTTCGAGCGATACCCAGACCATCCTCTTAAAGGGATAGCTCAGTGGGATAGTGATTAGTTTATAACAACCAAAATAAAAAATCAAGCCTTTTTTTAAAAAAGAAAAAGGGCACACTACCCACTAACGTGCCCGGAAGAAAAAGAAAATCTGATTGAAGCTTTGGCTCTTCAACGATTCTCTGAATGAAAGCCAGCATGCGCAAGACCGGCTTTCGAAGGTTGGCTAGAAAGGTTCGTCTCCCGTGAAAAGACGAGAAAATATATCAAGACCTTTGAAACGAATGTGCACATTATTTCTTATCGTTCCGGTCATAACCCGGCAAAAGTTTTAATATTTCTTGCGCGAAAACTACCCGAAAACGTAATATAGAAACTTTTGCCGCACACCAATGCGATATCTCTAGCAGTGACAGTACCAAAGAATTGGATCGGCGTGATAAACATTCTAATATATCCTCCAGATAATATCAAGGAATGCGTAATAACTCAACACCTTCGCGACAAATTCTTGCCAACAAAAAGGTAGTCATCTAGACTATTAGTAAATATCACTTAACTTACAGAAAGGATGGACTACCTATGTCCTATTGTAATACAAAAGCCCAAGAAAAAGCTAGATATAAAGCCATAGAGGAAGTAAAATCCGGCAGAAGCAAGGCTCAAGTAGCTAGAAGGTTTGGCCGTAATCGATCTACCATTTATCGTTGGATAAAACGCTATGAATCGTTAATTAAGAATCATGAGATTATAGGCATATACCAACTATTAGCTCTAAGCCAAAGAATAGTCCTAGAAGCCTAGATAATAACCTTATAGAACAGATTATTGCTATTCGAATAGAAACCAAGAGATGTGCAGAAGTAGTCTGGATGGAGGCTAAGAATAGAGGAATAGATATTAGTCTTTCTAGCGTCAGGAGGATTATTAAGCGTTCTGGTTTGACTAGGAAGAAGAGTAAATGGCATAGATATAGAAAATTTACTAAGAGACCCCATGCAGATTATCCTGGAGCTTTGGTAGAAGTGGGCTCCGTCCACTTCTAGCATCCAATCACTAAGGAAAGGAGGTATGCTACTTCAGTTATTGATGTTTATTCTAGAATGGCTTATGTATATCTACATAATGACATGCAATAATATCATTCAATTAAAGCAGTTCTTATTGCACAGAAGAGATTTGGGTTTGAGTTCAGTATGGTGCAGACTGATAATGGTATGGAGTTTGGGAAAAAGTTCCAGGATGAGTTGTTAAGAAGAGGAATCAACTGGAGACATACGAGAGTTAGAAGACCGAATGACAATGCACATATAGAAAGGTTCAATAGAACTCTTAGGGAAAAATGTTTAGGAGATTATCTACCAAGTAAAGAAACCTTAGAAGAGGCCCAAGCAAGATTAGAGAAATATCTTGACTTTTATAACCACAAACGGCTGCACTTAGGATTGCAGTTTATAACTCCTATGCAAATGTGTTGCAAAGGTGTTGAGATGAATTAGCAGCAAAAGCATAAAAATTGACATTTTATTCTGTTTGTGCTATAATAGATAAACCATTTCATTGAAAATGGGGCACTTTAATGGAGGGAGGTTAATTATATGCAGCAGACATATCATGCTTCCGTCATTCAGCTCCAGGATGTCTTAAAAGAGAAGTTAAAACAAAAGCTGGATGTTTTATTCTGGGACAACCCATACGCCTATTCGCAGTTATGTACATACTGCGAAACTATGAGAATCGAAAGAGAGGCCAAAAAAATATTGATGGCGCAAAACATACTCGATGAGAATGGCGATTTGCCGGTTATTACCAGAAAAGCTGTCTATGAATTAACGACAGGACTAACCAGGTCCTAAACAAAAAATGGCCCACCTAGGTGGGTCTTTTTCCTTATGCTGATTCTATATTCCGAATTGATTTATCGACATATTTTTCGTGATTAAACCACATGTTCTGAATACCATCTCTGCCCTGTCTCATATTGGCGCGATGGTTGAATGCCTTAACTCCTTCTCGGTCACGTACACTTAGTTTACTCTCTGGAGACGCAATAAATACATCTCTCCAATCTACACCGATTACATCGAATGCCGCATCGGAAGAATTAGCTTCATATGGTGCAACAATTGCGACTTTATGGCCATTCATAGTGTAGTCTAATACCGCATAATGGGTTTCTTTACCAGTATTTTTATCAGTCCAAAAGACAGTATGTAATTTTGCATCTGGATCTAATCTCTTATATTCTTCATGTTTCGAAATAATTGCACCGAGTTTTTTAGCATCAATATACGCATATTGATCTACTTCTGCACCATCAGTCACATCTTCAAAAGATGCACGAGGTCCTCCGTACCTGCCACCTCTACCGATACTTGTTCTTGGGAGAATCCTATCTTCGCCACTTTCGGCTACGGTTAATAGTTTTTCTCTTAAATCTTCTACAGATACATCTTCTTGGATATTTTCGCGCTCAAATACCGGAATTGCTTCAACTTTTTTCTGATCTTCATAAAAAGCACCAACTTCTTTGCGATGGTCTAGATATTCATTATATTTAATCTTCCATGCATCATCGGCGGCTTCTTCATAAGATCCGAGCGTTCCTAGGAATGCTTTAATATTCTCTTCTTTGCCGTATCCGAAATTATCAAAATACCAGTCAAGAGCTTTAAAGCCACGTTCTGTTTCTTTTTTGTCACTCTTGATGGTTTCAATTATATTGGCAAAACCCTGATACGATAAAGCACGTGCGCGAGCACTCTCGCCGAATTGCCCAAAATCAATGCCTGACCCCTCCATGAACTCACGGACTTCACCACCCCTTTCTGATGGAATAGCATAGACAACTTTTCTAGATTTTTCATCAATTCTGGCGCCAGAATAAATCGAATAGAGTGAGCCTTTGAGTTTGGCGCGTTTGATTTCTGTTTCAGATAAATCACTAGCTTTTTCACCGATAAGATCACGCGCAACATGGACTTTAAGGCTAGATTCTGCGTCAATAATCTCAGCAGACATAACATCTTCGGGATCTAATTTGTCATGAATCTTATCTTGTTCACGAGACCAAAACCCGCTTACCACCAATGAATCTGTAGGCAAGCTATTAAAAGTACCTCTTTCAATAGCTGAAGACACACCATGAGCTAACCATTTTGGTGCATTTTCAGAAAAATGTTCGGAATAAACATTGTATATTTTTTCAGCTTTAGAATCGAGAGATTCCGCCTCACGAATGCGCTCGCTAGTTACTGGCTGTTCTTCAATAATCGGTAGATTGGCATGAGCCTGCGAAACTGCGTAGCTGTTACCGTATTTGTTGATTTTCTTCAATTTTCTGCGTTCATCCAGTTCAATATCTCTTGCCTTTTCTTCGGCTTTTCGTTCCATTGAAACCTTATCGCTCTCAGATAAAGTACGTTCTGGATGGGCTATTTTTTCGCGCATTGGCAGTTCACTTTCGTATTCCGCATAAGCATCCAATGCGGCCGATCCAACTTTTTTTGCATCTAGTCGGTCTTGAATTGTCTCTTTATTGATGCTGGTTGGCATAGGCTCGCTTCTGTCGGACTGAAGCCAGGCTTCGTATTCAGACTTAGGATAAAGCACTTTGTCATCTTCAACGTCATAACCGTTAGAAAGTAAATCATGGCGGACGTCATGGGAAGCTGAATCCAGATCATAAGTTCCCTCACTTTCTCGACGTGCAATTTCCGCTTCGGCGTTCTGCCTATCTTCCGGTGCGGCTTTTTCCGTATTGACTATATCCGTCATAGTCCAGTCATTGAGCGTATCAAGATTGCTCTCCGCTGCTCCAGCTGGACGATTGGAAAGTCTTTCTCCTGACATTATATTTATCCTTTCTATTAGTGGTGCTTATGTTTGTCTAATTATACCACAAAAATCCCAATTAAACACTAGGTTTTTGCCAAAAAACTACCTCTTTTTTGGCTCGTATTATGATAAAAATAAGTATGGATACTGCTGAAGACCTGCAGTCGATATTCTCGACGATTGTCCGGATTTTGCCCAAAAGTTGGACGAAATAGACATACATAATCTTTCCCCTGAGGATGAAAATTCTTATATGATTCAGTGCAAAATTACTTCATGAACAGCTTTCCAGTAGACAAAGAACTAGTTGAACAAATCCCGGAAAAGACCGTGATTCTAAAACATGAAGATTATATGAAAGAATATTTTAGAACCGAACGAAACCCGCGAAAAGAAAATCCACCAGTCGGCTTCTATTATGTGCCGCTTGATAAAAATTTCATAGATAACGATGCCGCAGCAAATGCAACTAATTCCTGCGACAGTATTTCAAATGTTATTCAATATTGCTTTTGAGCTAGCTATGAGAAGCCTCGAAACAGATGAAAATTTTGAAATTGCAGGAATTTTAGAAGAAAACGCAAATAGATTATTTAACTCCAACCGAGTCAGCATTTATAACAAAGATCGCCTGAAACGCGAAATGAGTGAAACTCTTCTCGATTTAGGATATGCGGCTAGGAATAAGAACATTGCCAGTATTAGGATGGCAACTTATATTAGAGCAAAAAGAATACTCGCTAGAATCCAAAAATAGGGGGTACAAGTGGCAATATATTGACTTTTTGTTGTTCTTGTGGTATAATAGAAATTATGAGGCTGCCGCAATTTATTGCCGTCCCTCAAATATAGTGCCGACGGGCCTAAAACGTAGGAGGTACAGCTTATGAGTCTGTACGGTAATTTTACACTTAAGGAATGGTTGGCTCTTCACTGCGTTACGAAAGATATTGATAATCTTTTCCGTAAAGCCTTGAAAGACAACGACGAACCCATGGCAGTTCTGGCTCTGGCCGAACTCATTAAGCGTGGCGACATCGATCTCGTCACATATGCCCTCAGAGATGCTGTCGATACCAGATGTATCACTATTGGATCGCACTTCTCGACCGTTCTCGCGAATGCCCTGGCAAATTTCGGCGATCGCGATCCGATTTTGAGAGGGGTTGCAAAAACCGTTCGCAAAAATGGATGGCCTAAAACCTCAGAGGAATTACTCGATTTGAAGTACCTCAGCGGTCCGGAACAGCTTGAGAAAGCCGCAGATCTTCTGGAAGGCACGAGTTTCAAGGCCTGTGAGCGCCTGTGTGGTGACGAGAGAATCGGAAGATTCCTGGAAAGCTTCGCAGAGAAAGGATGGATTTCGGTAGAAGTTGGTTTCTTTGCCCCTGGTACCGAATGGAATCCTCATTGTCACGAATGCGTTCCGGTCAATTCCGGCGAACACTACAATCTCGCCATCAAGAACGGTTTCATCCTGAACAGAGAGGAAATCCCCAATATCCTCAACATCCTTGATGCTGAAGGTATCGCAGATCCTCTGCCGGCATTCGATGGCAAAGAGTTGGATTTCTATACTCTCGTCGATGGCAAATGGGCAAGCCCTGATGGATCCAAAGAAGGCTTCTTCTATGTATCCTATTACTCTGTTGAGTAAACCATTCTTTTAAGGTGTCGTACCTTACAAAATGTCCCTGGCAGCCAGCCAGGGCTTTTTGTTTTAAAAAAGCTTATTTTCTAGCCCTTTCCTAAATCTTGCGAGCCAACCGAAGTGATAATATGGATAAGAAAAACCCTAGAACCGGTACAAGCAAGCCTCCTATGAGAAGGAAATAAATGAACTTGGGGAGTTTGAGGCCCTAGAAATGGATAGATTTTATGGCTTTGCTATTGATTTTATTACTAACTTAACTAGCAATATCCTCAAGCTCACTCCTTACGAAATGCGATTGTGTAAACAATTATTATTTCCAGACGGATTTTGTATGGATGAAAATAAAAATGTTTACACGACCAAAATTAGTCCACTTTACAGATTAGAAAACAAAAATCCCGATTCAAGGGGGGTTGAATCGGGATTGATGGTGCGAATGAAGAGACTCTAACTCTCGACCTCTTCCTTGGCAAGGAAGCGCTCTAAACAACTGAGCTACATTCGCATGCTTGTTGTTTGATTATAACAAAATTAATAGAAAACTGCAAGAATTATTTTCTATCCAACCCATCCAGAGATGGACTTGACATTTTATAATGGTTATGCTATAATGGGAGTATATGGCTCTGAAAAAACAGCCAATTACTGTTGGCTGTCTTTTCATTTCTTGTGTAGTATTTATTTTTTAATAAGTGTCTTGTCGATGTTGTTGTCGATTTGATTTAATGCTTCTTTAGTTACTTTGTCTAATAGTCCATTTTTATTACATTTTTGAATTGAGCCATTCACGTTGTCGCTGTTTTTCCCTTCAATTTGGCGATTGCGAAGTTTCGTACGTTTCTCAACGAATGTATCGGACTTTTTGATATTTTTCATTTCAGCTTTTGTGTCACATTCGTGTTTATGACGAGCATTCATGTTGCGATACTTATTTTTAATAATGAAATAATACACAATTCCTGGAAGTAACCCGAGAAATCCAGCTTTTCCAGAATCATCATCGGCAAACCACACGAATGTCCAGAAGATACCAAGAATAATAGATGCAAGTTCTATTAGGGCAGATATTGCGATGAGTTTTGAAGTATAGAGAGGGACGCTTCCCATTGTTTTACCACTGCGAGCATTGACTGCTACATAATGAAGCAGCTTCTTGTCACCTTTGACTTCTAGATAGCTATAGAGCCAAATTGGAAGATAGGCTGCTTTCCATTCTGCACCTTTGACGTCGATTTGTTCAGAGGTCCAGACGGCACCGCGATCATAGAACTCCATAGTTTCTTTGACTTTGTAACGAGCAATGTCTTGAGCTTGGACTTTTGCAATTCCAGACAAATCTTCGACATTTGCGTCGCGTTTTTCGCTAGCAAAACCACGAAGGTAATTTGCATTCCAACCGACACAATTCTCTGTATCGAACGGCATTATCGCATTGATAACATTCGTGGTATTAATCAAAGAATTTTGATTAAGTTTGTCTTTTGAGGCTTCAACCGTCAAATCGTCAATCAATAAATCAAAGTCGCGCGAAACATTATAAAGATCTGCGTCGTAATAACGGACTGTGTGCTTGTGGTCGCCAGAGCCGACTTCAACCGTGTAAGTCCGAGTTTGGTGTTCGGCTTGACCAGAAAGAGTCGCGTGCGCATTTGCATCAACAACCATATATGGGAGATATACACCCATAGTGTTTTCGGTCGAAAATTCTTTTTTGAATGTTGGATTCGCGTAAAATTGGCGTTTTGAAACGAAATCTTTAATGTTTTTCTCGCCAGTTGCTTTGTCCAATTTGAACGGAAGGACCATGTCTGGAACAGCGCCGTTATCCACTTGCTCGTTGATGCCAAAGACGTGGCGACACCAGTGGCAGCGAGCGTTTGTGGTTTCATCGGCATTGATGACAACTTCGGCACCACAAGAAGGACAATGAAAGGTGATAATCGTTTTTTTATCAGGAATAATGTCCTTTGCTCCGGCACCAACTTTTCTACCTTCGAGCTGACTAATGTCGGTTTCTCCATTCACGTTAGTTGCGTCAAAAAGCGTGCGGCAATATTTACATTTCAACTTTCCAGTTTTTACATCTAGGCTTGTATCGGATGCCCCGCATTTGGGGCATCTGTTCAAGCCATCATTAGCCTTTGCTTCAACCATTTTTTACTCCGCTGGAGTTTCTGGAGTTGGTTTTTCCGCAACTGGAGTTTCTGGTTGTGCCGGCTGAGCAGGCTGTTGCATTTGCTGTTGTTGCATCATTTGTTGTTGTTGGACCGGATTGACACCCATTGGTTGAGCCATTCCAGCCATACCGCCCATCATGCCGACACCCATGCCCATCCCCATCATTGGCATTGCGCCACCATTGTTTCCGGCAGCATTAAAGCCTTCAGCAATTTGAGTTTGAGCATAGGCTGCACCAACACCGCCTTGCATGAGATTACCCATATTGAACTTGTTAATGAGTTCAACGGATTGTTCATCCCAGTCGAGGCCCATCGGTTGAACATTGACAACTTCGAGACCATATTTTGTGCCCCATTGGTAGTTTTCTTCAATAGATTTATTGACTTCTTTAGCGAATTCGGTCGTGCCGCCCTGAATATCGTCAATCGACTTTCCACCTTTCGTGTATGCGGAAAGAGCAGAAGCGAGAGAGCCAACAAATCCTGCGAATAGAGAATCTTCGACGCCGCCGTCGCCATCACCTAAATCAAATTGTTCACGACCTTGACCAGAAGTAATGTCGGTTGGAATAAGATTCTTGAATAATAAAACTGGATCAACAACCTTGATAGTATAGGTACCATTGCTAGTCACCGCTAACATTGTGTTTGCATAGTTAGCATCTTTGTAGCGAATTGGGTTTTGAGTGCCATAAGTCAAGCCAGCGATATCTTTCAAATTAACATAGAACGCGAATTGTTGATTGCCTGGTTGGCCACCATATTTGAATTGCTCAAAGCTTTGACCAAACGTACTAGCAAAAAAGCCATCCCCAGCAAACATGGATTTTGCTTCCGGGACATTCTGAGCGGTATATGTATAACCGCCTGGTTCAGAAATTACACCAGTAATTCCGCCATTTTCCACGGTAATCAAACAAGTTCCTTCAGGAACCATAATTTTGCTACCGTCGGAAATGATATTTTCGTTTCCTTTTGTATTTGAGGTGCGATCCGCGTCGGTGTTTTTCGAAACAGCGCGAGCGACAAGCGTGTGGTCACGCATTGATGAAGGCGGGACAAGATAGTCGAGCCATTGGTTTGCAAAACTGCCGCCAAGAGCGCCAGAAAAAGCTTTGATAAAAGCCATGGGTTAAACCTCCTTATAGTTATTATGTTTTTATTCTATCACATTGCAATTGTTTTTTGTTTTTGTTTTTTATATTTATTCGTTTCGATAATACTTATGGTAAAATAAAGATATGGAATTGTGGTTATTACTAACAATTATTGCATCAATCGGCGCAACTTTTAGTGCTTTTATTGATAATTATCTTACTGATGTATATTTCAAAGGTAGAATTCCTCAAGCTCAAAAATGTTTTTATGGGCCAATTTATTGTTCTATTGCAATAGTTGTTTTTATTATTTATTTTTTGTCCACGCCTTTTAATCATGTTCCATTTTTTAATCTCTTTCTCTTTTTCTTATCCGGAGTAATTAGTTCAATTGCATCAATAGCATATTATTCCGCATTAAAAAACGAAGACACGACCGGCGTCGCAATCTTTTTACAATTGTCGCCAATTTTCTACTTACTCCTAGGTTCAGTTTTTCTTGGGGAACAAATCCATGGCATCCAGCTTCTTGCATTCTTGATTATTCTTGCAGCTCCGTTAACTGTGATACTTTCGGCAAGAAAAAGAGGTAAAAAGTTAGAGTACCGGGCCGTTTTGCTTATCTTAATTTATATTGTTATTTATTCTTTTTCACACATTCTTTTTGTTTCTGCAGAAAGAGGAATGACTGATCAAGGATACGATTTGCCAATTATCGTCGCAGTTGCAACGCTCTTGTTTGGTAAGGGACTAGTCGATATTTTTCTATCTATCTTTATTAAAAAATGGAGATTACGTGCGAAACATGTTATGAAACAGTCAAAGAAAAAAGTTCTTGTTCCGGTTATTCTTAATGCTTGTATTTGGGTGGTGATTGATTATTTCACGAGATCTGCCTTAGTCCTTGGGCAAGTTGCCGTCGTTTCCGCCGTTTATAACACAGCCGAACTTCTGGAGACATTCGTATTTGGACTCGTTTTGACATTGATTTGGCCGAAATTTGGACGCGAGAAGCTCAACAAGCGAACTATTATCGCACATCTTGCTGCAATGATTTTAGCTATGGGTGGTGTATTTATCGTTGATCATCCGGAGTTGTTTGGAGGATAAATGAGAAAAATACTTTCTTTATTGATAATATTAATTCTGGTTTTTTTGGGTGCCGTTGCAATTTTTCAATGGGATAACTTTAAGGACGGGAAAATTCTTCCACCAAATATTACTCTTGAAAATTGCGACCCGGCTATTGCTGAGATTGAAAAATATGATTGGGACAAAGAGACGGCAATTGCAATCATGAAAGCGGAAAGCAAATGCGATGTAAATTCAAAAGGCGACACGGATTTAGTTTTTTCAGAGAACGACAGAGAATACGGTTATTCAATTGGATTGTTTCAAGTCAGAATTTTGCCTGGACGAGAAAACTGCGATACTTTCGATGTTGCTACTAATGTAAAATGCGCATACGACATCTATTCTTCGGGGGGTAATTCCTGGGAGGCTTGGTCTAGGTACAACGACGGAGAATATCGCAATTATATGTGGAGGACTATTTGGTAGACGTATGGATATTTTTCTGAGAATTCTAGCGTTATTTGGCGGTTTAATTGTCCTTGTTAAGGGGGCTGATTTTCTAGTTGATGGCGCTAGTGGCATCGCGAGGAGATTAAAAATTTCCGAAATCGTTATCGGCATGACAGTTGTAGTGCTCGGTGCTTGCGCGCCAGAAATATTCGTTGCTTTGCAGGCATTTTCTGGTGGAGACACTGATCTGATTTTGGGCGACGTGGTAGGGTGTGCAATTGCGGATATTTTTCTTTTGTTAGGCCTTAGCGCCATTATTCGACCCGTTAGGATTAAGAAAGATACGGTCGACGTTCAGATTCCATTTTATTTATTCTTGATAACTATTTTCGTTGCACTAATCGCTTTCGCATTTTGCACCGACGGCGAAATTAATCGGATTGGTGGAATTATTCTTATCGTCTTATATGTTGCGTCTTTATTCTTGACACTGTTTGTTGCTAAATATAAGACTAAGAAAAAATCAAAATCAGCGAATTCCCGAAAACGTAAAACCGTCAAAAAAGAACGAAAAACCTGGGTTTATACTTTATTTTTGCTCGGTGGGCTCGCCGCGGTGGTCGGGGGAAGCGACTTAGTTGTTGGTTCTGCAAGGGATTTGGCTTTAGCGGCCGGAATTAGCGAGCGTGTCATTGCGATTGGGATAGTTTCTATTGGAACGGCGCTCCCGGAGCTCACGGCTTCAATTATTGCTTCAAAAAAAGGCGAGCAGGATTTGATTATTGGGAGTTCTCTAGGAAGTAACATTTTTGATATTTGTATTGTTCTCGGCGTTCCAATTTTAATATTTGGCGGAATTAACATCATGAGCTTTACCATTCTTGATTTGTTTATGCTCTCTGCGGCGGCTGTGATTCTCTTCTTTTTCACTATAAAAGATCATATAATCTCCAGAAAAGAAGGCTGGGTGATGGTGAGCATTTTTGTTCTCTATTATGTTATCACCTTCCTATGGACTTAACTCTGTTTTTATGATATAATCCGGTTGCAAAATACCAAAAGGGAGGTGGGATAACTTTTTGGTTTGCGTACATTTATTTTTTGAAAGGATGGTGACGTCTCATGTCAGCATGGCTCATCACAACCATCATGGTTGCACTTGTAGTTTTTGCGTACATCGCAATTAGCTACAAGAAAATCTATGCTCTTCCCGAAGGAACGGATCAGATGAAGAAGATGTCCGGGATTATTCGTGACGGAGCGAACACTTTCATGAAAACGGAATACAAGACAATCGCAATTGTTGTTGCCGTTTTGGCTATCGTATTCTCACTTTTCATCGAAAAAACCAGCGGTATTACATTCCTGATTGGTGCAGCTATGAGTTCACTCGTTTGCATTATCGGCATGAAATCCGCAACTTACGCTAATGTTCGCACTGCGAACAGAGCAAATACCTCCAGATCCGTCTTTGAGACGGTGAAGGTTGCATTGACCGGTGGTTCAATTTCCGGTCTCGGTGTTCAGGCATTTGGTATCTTCGGACTCGTCATGGTTGTTGCACTCTTTGGCGGCATTGATCCCGAGGCAACCAGCCACGGTTTTCTTGTCAACTTGGCCTGCAATCCGACAATCATGAGAATCTCAACTTATGGTCTTGGTTGTTCGACAGTTGCTATGTTCAACCGTGTTGCCGGTGGTAACTACACAAAAGCCGCCGACATTTCTTCCGATATGGTTGGAAAGCACGATTTTGGACTTCCCGAGGACGATGCAAGAATCCCCAGCACAATCGCAGACTTTATCGGCGACAATGTTAACGATATTGCTGGAAACTGCTCTGACCTTCTTGAATCGTTCGTCGCAACCGTTGTTGCGTCAATCATGATCGCAGTAGCTGTCTTCAAAGCGAATCCTGATTTTACTGCCAGTACCCTTAATGCAACAGTTTCCTACCCCATCGCTCTTGCGGCTGTTGGTCTCGTATCTTGTCTTATCGGCATCGTCGCAACAACGAAGGTTAAATTCTCTGACGATCCGTCAAAACAGCTCAATATGGCGACCTACATCTCGGCAGGAATGACAATCGTCCTTGGCCTTATTGGCGCAAAGGTTATCTTTGGCAATGCAGAACTTTATGGTTCTTTCAGCCTCGGCTGGATTTCGCCTTGGGTTTCTGCAATTCTCGGAATTGCAAGTGGCGTAGCAATCGGTGTTATTACTGAATACTACACCAGCGCAAAATATAAGTATGTTAAGTCTCTTGCTCATACCGCAACAGAAGGAACATCATTCCTGATTACCGAAGGCGACGCCCTCGGCTCAAGATCGTGCATTATTCCTGTACTCCTTATAGGTATTTCCCTTTTAATTTCCTCTAAAGTTTGCGGAAATTATGGAATCGCAATTTCTGCACTTGGAATGCTCTCATTTGTCGGAACAACTGTTTCTATCGATGCATTCGGCCCCATCGCAGATAATGCTGGCGGTCTCGCAGAATCCTGTCATCTCGACGAAGGTGTCCGTACGATTACGGACGAACTCGACTCTGTTGGTAACACGACAGCAGCTATCGGCAAAGGTTTTGCAATCGGCTCCGCTGCTTTTGCGACGGTTTCGCTCATTATGTCCTACGTCGCAAGCTACAATGCTGGCGCAGTTGAGCCCGTTCTCAACATCGCTTCCGCAGTTGTAGTTGTCGGCGGTATGATTGGCGGCGCACTTGTTGAGTTCTTCTCTGCACTTTTAACTATCAACACGAAGAAGTCTGCAGACAAGATGAGAGATGAAAGCCTCAGACAGCTTAAAATCCCCGGTGTCATCGAAGGCACAGTCACACCTGACTACGAAAGGTGCATCAAAATGGCAGCTGATGAAGCGCTGAAGAAGATGCTTCTTCCCTCAGTTCTCGCCTTGCTTGTCCCCATCATTGGTGGCTTCCTTGTTGGCGTAGAATTTGTCGGTGGCGTATTGATCGGCGCAACAATTGTTGCAATTCCCAGAGCTATCTTTATGGGTAACTCCGGTGGCGCCTTTGATAACGCTAAAAAGGCCGTCGAGGCTGGCGAAGTCGAAGGCCACGGTAAGGGTTCTGAAGCCCATAAGACCGCAGTTGAAGGTGACACTGTCGGCGATACCCGTAAGGATGTTGTTGGCGTAGCACTCGATATCTTCATTAAGATGATGTCAACGGTCGCAAATACACTCGCACCCATTTTCGCAAGCATCAGATAAAAATCCCACTCCCACCTCTTTCAAAAAAGGCTCGCATGGTTTCATGCGGGCCGTTTTTCTTGGCTTAATCGATACTAGCTTGACAAAATGCTTATGTTGTGATAGAATAGAAGAATAGCCCTAGGTTTGGCTAGGGCATTCTTTCTGAGTGTATCTCTATTTTATTTATTTTTTACCGCTTCAAGACCTGGGAGAGTTTTTCCGCAAAGGAATTCTAGCGAAGCACCGCCACCAGTCGAGACGAGAGAATAGCTCAAATTTGGAAATTCTTCCATCAGATTTTCAACAAAGCCTGATGTGTCGCCACCACAGATAATTGATGTGATATTCGGATTTTCTCCGAGCATTTTCGCAACGATTGTCGAGGATGTTGCAAAAGCTGTATCCTCAACCTTTCCGAGGACGCCGTTCCAGACAACAAGTTTTGATTCACTAATCATATCGGAAATTTTTACAGTCGAAACTGGGCCAATGTCAAGTTTTGCACCTTCTCCGTCTTCATCGAAATCTTCAGCGACATAGATTTTTTCGTTGCTAGATTCATAACCATCTGCGGCAATTTTTCCGCCGATTGCAATATTATCTACCTTGTCAATAAATTTATCAATTAATGGTTGTTTATCTTCAACTTTTGAGCCTCCGAGAATAAACAAAAATGGTTTTTCTGGATTTTCGGTGACTTTCGAGAGATTTTCGATTTCTTTTTTCAATAACAAACCAGAATAAACTGGGAGACAATTTTTGATTGCATCGGTCGAAGCATGCGCTCGATGTATAACTGCAAACCCATCCTGGACAAAAATCTCTGCTCCGGTCGATTCGACAATTTCTCGAATGAAACCTTCGGAATTTTCTTCTTCACCCGGAAAAAAACGAAGGTTTTCGAGAAGCAGAATTCCGCCATCTTTGAGATTTTTCACCGCATTTTCAACTTCCGTTCCGGCAACTTCCGAGACGAATTCGACCTCGGTTTCTTTGAGAAGTTTTTTCAAGGTTTCTGCAACCGGTTTAAGCGAAAGTTCTTCGTTGCGCTGTTTTTCAGGACGACCAAGGTGAGAAATTAAAACAATTTTCTTTGCTTCATGTTCCAAAAGATAATTCAAAGTCGGAAGGCTTGAGCGAATTCTCAAATCGCTCGTTACTTTTCCGTCTTTCAATGGAACATTGTAGTCAACGCGGACCAGAACGGTTTTTCCTTTTATGTCGACATCTTCTATTGTGGATTTATTAAACATATTTCCTCTTTTCTTGTTAAATATGACGAATGCGAATCGTATCCGTTCCGGCAATGCGATCTTTGTTTCCGGAGACGATAATTGCAAGCAACTCATCTTTACCTTCAGGAAGCTTCAAATATCCAGATTCTCTGAGTTCTTTGACAAGATCAATACCATAAGTTACGGAATATGGGCGGACAAAGGCCGTATTTCCATAGATTAAAGCAAGCTGATTTGCAACGCGAGGGTCGCTCGTAACTGAGAGAACTGGGACTTCTGGACGTTGAGCTGAGATGATGCGAGATGTTGCACCGGATGCTGTTTGACAAACAATCAAATCTGCATCGAGTTTGTTGGCAAGATCGGTGACTGAGCTAGCGATGGCATCATAGCTGTTGTTTTCACTTTGTGGGTCCTGACTAATGTTTGAAATTGAAAGATGGTTTTGGGTGTAGAGAATCACCTTCTTCATCTGCTTCACGGTTTCGATTGGATATTTGCCATTTGTAGTTTCATCGGAAAGCATCACGACGTCGGCACCTTGGAGAACTGCATTTGCAATGTCGGACACCTCGGCACGAGTCGGCTCTGGGTTCTCAACCATAGAGCTAAGCATTTGGGTTGCAACGATGCAGAATTTTGAATGACGGCGACAAAAGGCGATGAGCTTTCTCTGAATAACTGGAACGACTTCATTACCAGCTTCGACAGCCATATCGCCACGAGCAACCATAATGCCATCAGATGCTTTAACAATTTTTTCAAGAGTTTCATCGCTTTCGATCGCTTTCTTGGTTTCGATCTTGGCAATAACTTTTGCGGTTGAACCATGCTGCGCAAGAAGTTCACGAAGACGTTCGATGTCCTTCTCGCTCTGAATGAATGACATAGCAACATAATCGATATCTTGACCAGCACCAAAAGCAATATCATTCAAATCTTTTTCAGTAAAGACATCACCGCCAAAATCCGTATCTGGCAAGTTCATGCCCTTGCGACTCATCAGGAAGCCTTCATTTTCAACGGTGATTTTTATGGCGGTTTCGGAAACAATTTCTTTGACCGATGCATGGACTTTTCCATCAAACAGAGAAACTGGTTCGCCAACTTTTACCTTGTTTGCGAGGTTATATTGGATTGGAATAATAAATGATCCGTCATGTTCTTCAACTGCAGAATCGAGAATCAGCTCATCTCCGGGATGAACATCTAGGTGATTATCTTTCAAAATGCCTAGACGGATTTTTGGCCCTTGAAGGTCCTGCAAAATTGCAACTGAACGACCTTTCTTTTCTGCGGCGGCACGTATCCAGCGGATTTCTTCTTCGTGTTCTTCGTATGTTCCGTGAGAGAAATTCAGGCGGCAACCGTTTACGCCAGCCATAACAAGTTCGGTAATTTTTTCTTCTGATCTCACAACTGGACCGATCGTTGCGAGAATTTTGGTACGTTTAAATAATAATTTGCTCATAATTCTATCTTAGCATACTATTCTTAAAAAGATAAAGGTTATCAAGAAAAAAGAGCCGCTTAGTGCGACTCTTATTGAAGAAAAATGTGTCCAAATTTTTTCTCGCTATTCTTGATAAATGCTTTTAGCTTGCGATTTTTTGCTAGAGTACTTGAAAACGCAGTGATTGTTAGGGTTTTTTCGGTTAAATCTTTATTGTATGTCTCCTCAACTTTATGCTTGATATGTTCGTTCGTTAAAAATTCATGTATTTCTTTGATAGCCTCGATATCATCAGACATAATCACGTCGACGAAATTTCCGTGTAAGAATTTTGTTCCAAGAACCCCAGCAAGACAACAGCCAACCCCAGCCGCTACCGCAGCAACAGTCATAGTACCAAGCCCGTCTGATTTTGCGATGATTTTGATGACATAATAATTCAGAAAAGCCGAACAACTCAGACAACATCCAGCCAAGAGGCTGTGATTTTTTTGCAGTAAAATTACCCTTGATGCATCGAAGATATTGTCTAAAACCTTCAAAAGAAAAATAATGATAAAAAATCCAATCGCTCCTTTAAAAATAGACACTTTAATTCCCCCTTCTTCATATAGTTTAATGTGCTCTTTTTTTAAAAAAGTTTTTCAATTTTATCACTATTTGCCGCTAATGTCAATTATATGTTTAAGTAAATTTTATACTTGCAAAAGGAAAAAATTTTGTTATAATTGGATGGTACTGGTCTCTTAGTATAACGGTTAGTACAACGGGTTTTCATCCCGTCAATGCGAGTTCGACTCTCGCAGAGATCACCAAAAAACGCCATGACGGCGATTTTTTTTATAAAAAATAAACCCTCGGTCGAAACCAAGGGTTTTTCTTTAGAGTGTAGTTTTGTACATTTCGTAATACCTGTTTAATGCCTCAGGGAAATCTTCGCCGATGATAATTTCACCATGCAATTTCATGATACAGCAACAATAGCAAACTAATGAATCATGAATTTTTTGAAGTTCTCCCCAACGGCCATAGCGCAGATAGCCATCACTGTAGAATTTGGTCGTTTTTGGAGAATAAGTGACGCTTCGACAATGACCGTGCATCACTACATTGACGTTCGGAAAATGATCGAAAATTTCCAAAACCAACGGGGTTTCCGAAGATGGCAAATGAGCGCCGTAGCAGCTTATGATTCCGTTGTCGTGGTTGGTAATCAATACCAAATCTTCTTTGGAAAGATTCCCCACGCAAGTTCCAGTTCCAGTGATTAATATTTGACTGTCGCCTACTTTTTTAGCCAGGAAGCCGGCTGCGGCATTAGTGTATTCTTCTTGTTGCATCCTAAGCCCGATCGTTTTAAAATCTTGGAAATTAGCTTCGACGATTTCGTCATAGTTGTCGCACTCAGCATATTTCCACTCGTAGCGAATTTTGCCAAACTTGTGGCACACCGAATCAAGAACTTTTTCCCACGGCGCCATTGTAATCCTCTCCAAGTTTTCGGCCGAATCATATATATATTCGGGCCAGATTACCTGAACCCCGTAGTCGATGATTGTTTTCAGAGACTCAGATGTAGCCGGATGGAACCAAAACTGAGGGCCCATTGATGGAACAAGGATTACGTTGTTTCTTTTCTTTCCAATTGCAGCATGAAGGATTGACATAGCGTAATTATCAGCAATTCCTTTTGCTGTTTTCGAAAAGGTATTAAACGTGCATGGAGCAACCACCACAATATCTTCTTCCGGGATTTTCTCGTCGTCAGATTCGCACCTAATAACGACATCGTCAGGGATAGAAGCATAGTCAAGAAAAGACACTGCGGCGGGAGTAGGGATGAGGATGATTTTTGAGGCTCCTTCTTTCTTGAGCATATCAATGAAAATTGGTACGCTTTTTGTCCGATTGGCGCCCGTAACAATGCAATAGATAACTTTATTTTTCAGCATCTATTTCTTCCCCCTTCTAGCAAAAATGCTTAGTAATGATAGCGGCGATAAAGCTCGTAAGCCATTGCAGAAACTGCGACCGGATAAGTTAAGAAGTCAACCTTATTTTTATCCATAGGCAATTTTACGACCGTATCGAGCATATCCCTCATTTTTGGCGTAAGCCCAGTCGATTCAGTGCCGAAGACCAGGACAACATCTTTGTCTGCCGGGAGCTTTTCTTCATAGAAGATTTTATCAACTTCGCCAGAAGTGCCAACAAGATATTTGCCTTGAGACTTCAAATCAGAGACTGCTTCTTCAAAGGTTGCGTAGTGGCGTTTTACCTTGAATCCGTCTTTAATATTCCAAGAGCGAACTTTGCTCTGTACTTTCGGAATATCAAAAGACAAGCAATTGTCTCCGGCTGTGTAGACTACTGCATCGATAGATTCTGCGATTTGAACGATGTGTGCCATGTCGTAAGGAGAGCGGATTGTGTAGAATAAGAGTTCAACTTTTTTCATTTAAATTACCTTCCTTTCTTTGCGATGAGTATAAATGGGTCTGATGTAACTGTAGCATCGTTATTGAATTTTTCCAAAATAGCTTGTTTGTCGCTTTCTGAAAAATCCTCAATAAACGGGTAGCTACTTACGATGGAGACTATCTCGTTTGCCGATTCATATCTAACGGAAAACTCATAGGTTTTCAGTCCTAAAATCGACAAGCCAGATTCGATAGAAGCTTTGACGTAGTAATCCGGAGGTCGCTGTCTAATAATTCTGTTTGGGAACATAGTAGCAACTTCTTTCATGCCTTTGCCAATTCCATATTCGCGAAAAATAAACATGCCGTTATTTTTCAGAACACGGGACACTTCTCCGCAATTGATTCTTGTAACGTTTTTCGCAACAACAATGTCGAAAAAATTGTTCGGAAACGGCAAACGGTCTGCGCTTCCATACACAAGTTTAGCTGAATTGCCTAATTTTTCGCTAGCCAGTTCAAGCATGAACCGAGAATTGTCCAGACCAAAAACTTCGAGCGGCAAACCAGGATTTGAGGCAAGTATCCGCCCAAGAACGAATCCATTCCCAGTGCCAATATCTAACACTTTATCACCTTGTTTTAAATAAGATGAAATTATGGGAAAAAATTCTCCATTGACGTCTACCGGCAATTCGACATTCATTGATGCAACGTCTTCTCTGATTTTTAAAATTTCCTTGTCATATTTCATTTTTTTACCCCCTTTATGGCAAGTTTTACACTCTAAAATTTTAAAAAACTACTAAGCGAGGATGCTTAGCCTTTATTAGAATAACATAAAAATCATTTTTTCGCAATAGCGACATTGCTATATTTTATAAAATATGCTATAATTTTTTTGTTTTTTAAAAAACGCACCTTTAAAATATTGGAGGAGATAGCATGAATAATGATTCTCTGTGGCTTTTTGACTACTCGGACGGCATCGCCTATGAAAATTTCAGCAAGTGCGAGGATTACAATAAAGTGATTACGAATTTTCTGTATCGTTCTTATTGTTTTTTCGATAAAACTGTTCTCGAAATAGGCGCCGGTAGCGGAAAATTCACGCCTTTTCTAGCGGAAGCAAGCAAAAAACTTTATGTCGTAGAAAAAAGCGCTTCGCTTATGAAGATTAATCAAATCAAAAATCGCCATTTCAAGAACGTTGATTTTATTCTTTCCGACACAAAAGATATTAATTTGCCGGAAAAATCAATCGACGTGATATTTGGCGGTTGGAGTTTGACATCTATGAGAGGTTCTTTCCGCGTCATATTACCAGTCTTGAAAAAGATACTGAAAAATGACGGGATGATTATCCTCATAGAAAATGCAGGCGAAGACCAGTTTGCCTCAATTGCTGGGATTTCCGACTTAACAAAAGAAATGAAAGAATTTTATCTTTCGCACGGTTTCGAAGTTAAGGCTATGCTCGACACGGAAATATGTCTTCCGGATAAAGACATATTTTATGCAGCATTCCCCAACAAACAAGACGTTTCCTTAGAATCGCTTACAATTCAGCACAAAGTCCTGATTCTCGAAGCTCAATCAAAATTTTTTACATTATAAGGAGGTATTTGTATGAAAATTATTGAGTACAAAAACGGACATGAGGAAAGACTTAGGAATCTTCACGTTACCCTGTCCAATCCGTTATCGCTGTGTTGGCAAATTACAAAAAAGTGCAATTATCATTGCCCGTTCTGCTTAAGCGGCGAGCAAGACCCGAAAGAATTGCCGCTTGAAAAAATGAAGCAGATCATCGATATGCTCGATGAGGCAAACCTCGTAAGAATCGATTTTACCGGCGGCGAGCCTCTGCTTCGTCCGGATTTCTGCGACATTATAAGCTATGCGGCAGAAAAAGGGATCGAGACGTTGGTCACTTCGAACGGATCGGTTTGGAGCGAAAAAATTGCCGAAACCTTGCTCAAGACTAATACGTTGCTGCTGATTTCGCTTGACGGAAACGAGGAGACGCACGATAAGTCGCGTGGTAAGGGTGCTTATGCTAAAGCTGTAGAGAATATCAAGCGCTACAAAAATGCCGGCATTCCGATTCGCGTGAATTATCTTATCCGCAAAGATAATCTCGACCAAATTGAGTATATCTATAATTTGGTGAAGGATTTAGGCGTCGATCGGCTTTTCTATATTTTCATAGCGCCGCAAGGAAAAGCATATGACGATCAGAGTCTTCTGTTGTCGGACGAAGAACACGAGAAATATCTCAAAGCAATCAAGGGGCTTAAACGAGAGTCTGGCGACAATCCTTTTATTACGATTCAGGATTATTCCGAGCTCGGGAACTTCCATTCCTGCTTCTTGATAAACTCGAGAGGAGACATTGTCTCTCAAGGTTATTCTCAAGATGACTGCATTACTGTGGGAAATATTTTTACAGATGGTTTACAGAAATGCTGGAATGACCCCGTTTTCAACCACAAAGGTCATTTTCTCCAGTATGGTTACATGTTTGAATATTACATGTAAGATGGAGCCCTGGTTTTTACCAGGGCTTTTATATTATCGTAAGCTCTAAGGAGCTTTTGCATTGTCGTTGTAGCCGTCACCGTTCCACCCAGGTTGTTATCGTTTAGGCTCATGTTCATTAGTTCTACTAATGCCGGGGATATAGTTTGTAGGATATAAAACAGTGATAATTCCCCTCACGCGGTAGAAGTCCTCTACGAGGATATTCCAATTCGATTGGACGAGGTTCACCATACCAGAGTTGGAGCCAGAAAGAGGCTCTTTTTTATTGTTAATAACGGAGAAGAGTGGGCTTAAATCCTGCGTTCCAAAAATTTTGTCCTGGATATCAAGGTGTAAGCCGTTTGGAAATAGCATTTTTTTGGAGCACCCGTCTCGTCTCGAGGTCGGCGTCTTTCTAGAGTTTGGTCAGGAAAACTACCGATGTGAAAGCGATAGTTATTTAGGACATTTGTAATTTTAGAAACAAAGCTAGGATTATTAAGTTGATGGACGTTTATTTTAATAGCTACAACAATTATTAAAATAAAGACTTGAAAAAGGGGCTCCGAAGAGCCCCTTGGGGGAGGAATCAAGACTTACATTTCGCAAATGAGCGAGAATCCCCGTTCTACAAGCGTTGGATCAAGCTTTTCCCCCGGAAGGACACCAATATCGGCTGCATCAATAATATTAATGAGATGCATAACCATTTTGATGTTTTCGGTATTACCGTCCAGAAATTCCGCGAGTTCCTCGCGGAACATTTCTTTGTTTTCGGGCGTGTGTTTCCACTCAACTTTCGGACGAAGATGAGCGGCAATGACCGCAAAGATGATTTTCACTGTTCCTTCAGGAACGTTCATATTGTGCAACCAATTGGCCACGATGTACGCTCCGAGTTCTTCATGGCCATAAAAGCATACATCGCCGACCTTATTCAAGCCGAACGTATACTTTTTGGCAATATCGTGAAGAGCGGCAATTAAAATCGCGAGCCGATCCTCATTGGTAGCTTCCGCTACTTTTGCAACTACCATACTTACATGAAGACGGTAATCTTCCATGTGATATTTGGAAAGCTGGCAACCGAGCGGATGCCACTCGGCCGCAACCTGCGAACCAGGAACGGGTGGATACAGAAATTCACCTTTTTCGTTCGGCGCACCATAAAGCGTCTCAACAAGCCTATCGGGCTGGTTTGAGAATTCGAACATTTCACGAACGCTCTTAAATGACATTTTTGTCACTTTTTTAAGTGCCGTGAGTTGTTCTTCGCTTCCAGTAATGCTTTCGCCGGTAAATGCCTCTTTTAATTTTTTAACGTTTTTCATCAAAACGCCCCTCTTTCTCTGGTAAACGAATTTTTTGATATTTACCAGTTCCTTTATTATAGCACACAATTCTTTTTTTGTCAACCATTATCAGTATCTTGATTGTTTTTTGAAAGTATGATAAATTAATTCCGTAAGGTGGACAAAATGACAAAACAAACAACAAAAACAACTCAAAAAAAGTCGCCCGCAAAGAAGGCGCAACCAAAAAAACAAGTTGCCGCGAAGACAACACAAAGGAAGGTTGTAGCAACAAAAAAGCCTCAAGTTAAAAAAGCTACAACCAAAAAACCGCAAATAAAGAATACGAAGAAGTCTCACTTAATGGCGATTTCAATCGTGATGGTTATCCTGATTATTATCTTGCTAATTGGCATTGCTTGCTTCCGCAATTCTAGGCACGGGACAAAGAAGGTTTTTGATGGCGTTCTTGATGCCGGAACTTACACAGAGATTGATTTTACCTATGAGGATAAACTTAATCAGAGTAGATTCGACAACTGGAGTGGTTGTACTGCAATTGCGAAAAATATCGGTGATAATACAATTATTGGCCGTAATATGGATATGACGATTTCCGACAAGGCTGCGTATATTTACCGGACAGACATAGATGGAAAGTATAAAACCTTAAATCTCGCCTATACGCATCGTGATTACTCGCCAGACTATAAAGATGCACTGAATGGCCTTGATAATGATTTCTATAACTATCTTCCCTTCATTTCCGATGACGTTTTGAATGAGAAAGGCCTTTATATCGAAGTAAACATGCGACTCGGTGAAGGTAGTAAATTCTCTTGTTCCGGAACAAACCCAGGCGCCGAGGAGCGCGTCTATATGTTTAGCTTGCCGATTTTTATCGGTCTTAATGCGGCAAACATCGATGAGGCGCTCGATTACGTAAAAACGCTCGACGTTTATTCAATGAACGGATATTGGAATTATTCATTCCTGATTGCAGATGCGACTGGACGATATGGCGTACTTGAATTCTCTGATAACAAATATTTCTGGAATGAAGGTCAAAATGCCCAAGCAAATTTCTATGTTACTGAGGAGTTGAGTATGAAGAATACATTCAAGGCCGGAGTTGGACGCTATAACTACGTCAGAGAGCATATCGATGAAGTTCAGAGCAAAGAAGACATGTTCAATCTCATGAATGATATCCGCTATTCACAAACTTATGCCGCAGATGCTAAATTTGACGTAAGGAGCGAGTTTGTCGATTCGCAGGCGACCTGTGGCTATGAAAATGACGAACCGTGGACTTATGACTATGTTATGAGCGACCCAGAAGGAAAACTAGCTGACTGTATCGAAAATATTCACAAAACATACCCTTATTCAACTAGAGACGAACGCAAGGCGGCAGAGGTATGGGAATCGTCATTTACCGAAGTTGTCGATATAAAGAATCGCGAGATTCGCGTCAGATTCTTCGAGGATAACAATAGAATTTATACGCTAAAATTCGATAAATAGTCTTTACTGTTAGAGTTTGCACGAAAAGCACCCCAGATATTTCTTAGATTTTGTCAATATAGAGAAATATAAAAATATCCCCGTTGATGAACGGGGATATTTGATGAACTATTTTCTTTGTCCGCGGTGATTAAAATTTAATACAACATAGGCAACAGCGAAGAATCCTGCATTTTTTGCGTGTATTTTCAATTTCTCGGAAGGATAACTAAAAAAAATTAGCGGGTTAGTAATTTGCCTGGCTTGAACAATTTCGACGAAGCTATCAGTTCTCTTCTGTGACACTGAACTCATCTCCGAAATAAATTCCTGAATCGTGTCTCCGAAAATAATTGCCGTCAAAGTCGATACATGATATTTGGTAGCTCTTTCAATGTCAATAATTGTCTGCTGCATGGTTAGAAAATGACCATTCGCGATCGACATATAATCTGGAGCCCAGTAGCCCATCTTGATCTCAATATGTCTTTCATTACCGAAGTTTCTCACAAACAAAGCATCACATGTATCGGTCGCGAGGTAATAAAGTGCTTCGGAATAGGTATCCCTTGAGATATGGTAAACTTTTTGGCTCGGAACATCTTTTGATATACCCACTTCTTCACCAAGGCTCCCAACCGGAATCCACATATTTTTCTGTTTCTTGCGTGTATTCTTTTCCGTTTTTTCCTCTAGTGCCGTATTGAGCTTTCTAAATTCTATTTCGCTCAGTTTCCAAAATTCAAGTTCCACCATCTTTTCTGGCGTAATCGATTTCAATAGTTCGACTGTAATGTTCAAATTTATCCCACCTTTCTATAAATTTATATTTATCATATAATATTTTGTCTCTATTGAAAAGGATTCAAGAGATATAAGAACAAGTTTGAGATTAATGATTTTTCACTAGTTATAAATAGCGTGAATGTGAGATTATTAAAAGCATTTTTTGCATTCTACAGAACATCCACGATTAGGGTGCCATTTATCACATAACTCATTCTCGCAAAAACCCTCTTCGAAAAATTGTTTAATGTTCTTTAGGGTTGTTCTTGCAATTGCAGACAACGCTTCTTCCGTCAGAAAGGCTTGATGAGATGTAATGATGATGTTTGGTAGCGCCAATAATTTCGTAATGGTATCATCATCCAATATATGTCCGGAAAAATCGTGAAAGAAAATGTTTGCTTCTTCTTCATACACATCTAGACATGCTGCGCCAATTTTTCTTGATTTTATCCCGTCGATTAACGCCTCACTATCAATAAGTGCACCCCTAGAAGTATTGATAAGAACAACTCCCTTTTTCATTCTTGAGATTGCGTTTTCATCAATCATATGGTAATTTTGCGCTGTAAGTGGACAATGAATTGAGATTATGTCACTAGTTTTTATTAGCTCGTTTTTCGTAACATATTTAATGCCGGCATTTTCTGTAGGGTACTTATCGTACGCAATGACATTCATACCAAAGCCTTCGCATATCTGGGCAAAGACTTTTCCAATCCTACCAGTTCCAATAATTCCAACCGTTTTACCATAGAGTTCAAATCCAGACAAACCGTTTAAATTAAAGTTAAAATCTTTTGTTCTATTGTACGCCTTATGAGTTCTTCGTATAGAGGTTAATAACAATGCCATTGCATATTCCGCTACTGAGTATGGCGAATAAGCCGGTACGTTAACTACGTGAATTTTTCCATATGTTTTTTTAATATCTACATTGTTATACCCCGCACATCGCAAGGCGAGCAGCTTTATACCATATTTTTCCAGACTAGAAATGATTTGCTCGTCCACTATATCGTTTACAAAAATGCAGACTACATCAAAGCCTTCCGCAAGACAAACCGTGTCCTCATTTAATCCTTCTTCTATGTATTTTATCTCAAATTCAGAGTTGGTATTTGCATTATTGAATGAATCAATATCGTAATCTCGAGCATTGAAGAAAATAACTTTAATTCGCTCTTTTGAAGATAATTCCATACATTTATTATAGCATAATCAATATATTGGATCATTTTTTGTCAACTAGCTTTAAATAATATTTGAATATGTTATATAAAAATCCCCCGCCTGGGCGGGGGTGACAGACTATCGCGGAAGCACAAGGCCGCCGATATATTTCATGAAATAAATTTCGTTTTTATTACCAATTTGTCTGCCAATGAAGACTTTCTCTTCGCCCGTGAAATCAGAAATCGTACCATCATAAGTGTTTTCATATCTATAGAGGTGATCGTCAGTGACATATTCTTCGGGTCCACGCAACGGACAGTTTTCGTCCATTTTTGTCATTGCCTTTCTGAGGCAGAATCTTACAAGTTTTTCTCCAGATTCGCTTCCCGTAAAATAATGAACCCTGTAGCTCATGGCCCATATCATCATGCCGTCATAAAACACTCTTTCTTCTCCGCACATTGGATTTCCGTTTAAGTGTTCATTCTCAAAAATCCAATTATCTAATTTGAACGTTTTCTTCACGGTGTTATCATAAATGATACCTTTCAGAAAAACGCCATAAGCGGCCTCTTTGTGGGCCTTTGCGAGGAATTTCACGAGTTCTTCTTGTGCTATTACCGTTCCCATATTCTTTTCTCCTTTCCAATATTCTGTCGCTTTATTACTGATTTCTAGGCTTTACTTTTTTAGATACAAAGAGTTGTCTTCTACTCATAGTATAACATATTTTTGTCTTTTGAAAAATAGAGTAGTCTTAGTTAGGGGATTTGTTTATCTCCCACGAAAGACAAACTCCGGGTCGATCCCTGCCGAGATGCCAAAGAAAAAACCCTCAGACGAGGGATTTTTCTTTGGTGCCCGGAGCGGGAATCGAACCCGCACGGGTTTCCCCATTCGATTTTAAGTCGAACGCGTATACCAGTTCCGCCATCCGGGCTTGGTGATTTTTATTATACCACAAAATCTAGAATTCGACATATTTGAAGCCTAGGGATTTATAGACTTCCAT
The DNA here is from genome assembly GCA_045641545.1 of Candidatus Nanosyncoccus sp. GTDB lineage: Bacteria > Patescibacteriota > Saccharimonadia > Saccharimonadales > Saccharimonadaceae > Nanosyncoccus. The sequence goes on along the minus strand of JAZUHD010000004.1, from coordinate 25,549 downwards.
CGCGTTTGGCAAATCAAAAATGTTTGCGATAACTAGATTATAAAATTCATCTGCCATGAATATCGTAAAGAGAAAAATTGATACGATCAGAAATACTTTCTTGTTGATCTTTTGAGACAAATACACGCAGGCCGGAATCATTAGATAAATTAGCATCATCGAGGATATAGCAAAAAACATTACGCTCCTTAGACAAATGAAGCCATCGATATTCCCAAAATTCCAAATTTCTTGATTGTAGTCCCAATATCGAGTGCCATTTCCTAATGTATAGACAAGCCATCCTGAAATATATTCTGTAATTCCTGTCACAATCAAGGATACCAAAAAGACGAGCAGTGGGTTCTTCTTGATTTTTCTAACGGTAATTGCGACAAATATCGAGCCGGTTGCATAAATATTAATCCAAGGGAGGAAATTGCCACCCTGAAGAAACCAGTCCGTCATTCCACCGTCAAAATAATAGAGGACGAATTCGTATAGCCAGCCAAAGACGCCGGCGAGAACAATAACTAGCCCGAAAACACCAATTTTCTGCCATTTTTCCAACTTGAGCGAATTATTTAGATACGAGTTAAATATTTTTTTATAGGTTTTCATGGTTATTCTTATTATATAACAAAATTATTATCTTATGGTGCTCCTAAGAAAAATCCCCCTCAAAGAGAGGAATTTTTTTGGAGGCACCGACCGGAATCGTCGACTTCGTCGATTAGAAAAAGGTCAAGTCCTTTTTCTTGTCCTCCTTGGAGATGATACACCTTTTCGGTTCATTTCCGGTCCAATATGTTAGATTATAAAAAAAGATAACCAAGGTTATCTGTTGTTATAATGGAGGCACCGACCGGAATTGAACCGGTGTACGCGGTTTTGCAGACCGCTGCGTAACCACTCCGCCACAGTGCCGTGTAGTTATTATAGCATAGAATTATTTAAAAAAGAAAAATGTACATTCGCACATTTTCCTCCCAATTTCTATTTCTAGGTGAATTAAAATTATAGGCAATTTAACGCTACACTCTACCCACCTCCGGTTCCGACTCCTCTCAATGTCATCCGAGTCCGAACCTACTTCTATTTTAGCATGAGTATATTCTGCGTCAACATTGATTTTCGTAATCTTTATGTTATAATTTTTTTCATTTTAACAGGGGTAGGGTACCCGTTTTGCATTGACTTTTTTTAATTCTATTGTTTATTATATTTATGGTTTTTTACAATTCTGTGTATAATGTATATATGAAATGGAGGATAAATGAGAAAATGGCTTGATGGTTTTCTTTTGGCGGGGCATGGAATTATTCTTTCCATGAGATATTTACGATTCTGGGTTGTTTTTTTAATTACTTTTTTTCTGTTTGGAACGCTCATGAATCTCCTTTCGAATGGATTTGCTTCATTTGAGTTGATGAGTGTTGTTGGTTTTTCCGAATCGCTAAAAATTATCTTTGATGCTACGCTTGGGCTCTTCTGTATCAACAAAACATTTGTCGATTGGTTCCCTATTTTTGTCGTTGCTAGTCTTCAAGGTATCCTTCTTGGAGAGATTTTTCTCGTCTTGAAACTGAAGAAGAAAATGAATGCAGCAAGCATCGAGCGAGCAGGAATCGCGGCTGGACTCGCAATGCTTGGAAGTGGCTGTCCAACCTGCGGTACGGCACTTCTTTCTCCTGTGCTTGGTGCGATTTTTGCAGGAAGCAGTGCGGTCGTGGGGACTATATCATCTATTATTACTATTCTTGCAATTATTGTTGTCGTCCTCAGTTTAAAGAAGGTTGGTGAGGAAGCGTATGTTATAATTGTTGGAGAAAGATATAAATTAAAAAAAGAAGCGGAGGAAAAAAGTGGAAAGAGGAATTAGAATTGGTATTCTTGTCCTACTCGGTTGTGGATTTTTTGGATTATTATTTTATAGTCTAACCCATAAACCACCAATCTCTACAGAAGTATGGGATGAAGGAACGACTATTGGCGATCCCGAAACAGCAGTTTATCATTATGTGCAGTATTCTGATTTCGCGTGTCCGTATTGTGATGTATTTTCGCGACTTGCAGTCCAAAATGAAGAAGATTTTGAACAGTTTCTTGCCGACAATAAAATTCTTTTCGAAATTCGTTTGACTGAAATAATCCACGATAGCGCAAATAGTGAGATGTCGAGAGATTCTGCAATTGCCGCTTATTGCGCAAAGCGCGAGGGAAAGTTTATTGATTATTACCATGCTGGCGTAATGGCGCTCTATGAAGATTATCACTCAAAAGGAATTGGCGATTCAAAAACTTCGCCGCAAATCAAAGGTATGCCAGATGATTATTGGTTAGAGATTGGTCATGAACTTGGATTGGGAGAAAGTTTCGATTCTTGCGTAGAAAATAAAGAGACACTCGATGAGGTCATCAAGAATACAGAAAAGGCTGGAACCAAGGTTTCCGGATTGCCGTACTTCCAATTTGAAGAATATCAGACTGCCGGCTTTGATAATACTTGGGACTATAGTTACGTTAAGAGATATCTTGAGGCTGGACTCCAGAAGCAATCTTCTTAGCCTCAAATAAAACCGTTGGAACTGCTGGCGGCGGAGTAAAATCCGTCGCTTTTAGTGGATATTTGATTTTGGTTTGATACTCCCGAATAAGACTTTGACCAAGCTGAGAGGTGTAGTGACGATCAGTATTAAGAAGCTTCAGAGCAAATTGCTTCTGAAGAATTAAGTAAAAACTTTCTGGTTGATTTTTTGCTTCAAGAAGTTTATGGACGATTTCCGAACTCAGATGAAATGGTGGGTTGGAAAAAACTTTATATGATTCGTTTGGCAATTCCATTTCCAGAAAATCTCGTTCAAAAACTTTGACGTTTTCTACCTTATACTTTTCTAAGTTTTCACGTAGCTTTTCTGCGGTTTCATGGTCTGATTCAATAGCCCACACTTCGCGGCATTTTTTTGAGAGAGCAAACGTAATTACGCCGGACCCTGCCCCGATATCCAGAACAAGATCGCGTTTTTTAATATTGGAGTGACCAACAAGCATCAACGCAAAGCGTGGACTTTTTAGAAAATGTTGAGAGAGTTCAAATTTACGCATTGAGAGGAATTTGCTCGCCAGTTTCGAGATTTTTCGCGGTAAGTTTTTTGGACTTCACTTCATCTTCGCCGACCACAATGGCAAATTTGGCGATTTTTCCGGCATGGCTGAATTTGTCTCCTAACTTTTTGCCGGAGAAAACAATATCAACACTTTTGCCTTCTTTGCGAAGATTGTCGGCAAGTTCAAAACAAAATTCGAATTCGCTTTCAGAGATTGGCAAAATGGCATAGTCGATTGGCTTTTCTTTAATACTTTCAAGGAGATTATTTTCACCCAAGACAAAGAATAGACGAGATAGACCGATTGACCCTCCTACTCCTGGGAAGGCTTGATCGGTAAAGTGTCCGGCAAGATTCTCATAGCGACCACCACCACCGATGGCGCCGATATATTTATAATCTCTCAAATACGCTTCAAAAACTGTTCCGGTGTAATAATCGAGACCACGAATAATCATCATATCGGCAATAGTCTTATCTTTCATACCTTGCTTTTCGAGTAAATCAAGAATAAACAGTAATTCTTCCACTCCTGAAACATAAGTCTCGTTGCCAAAATCAAAATCTTTCAGTTTCTGCTCGATTTCTGATTTATTGCCGTGAATATCTATAAATGCGAGAATTTTTTCAACAGCATCGTCGCCAATTTTCAATTCCTCGAGGTGCTCCTTTGTGACTTCCATTGGAACTTTTTCAGCGTGATCGATAATATTGGAAATTTCCGATGCAACATTCTCTAAAGCAAGTTGTTCAAGAAAACCAGCTAAAATTTTGCGGTTTGATATACGAATAATCGGATTGGGGAGTTTTAGTTCTTTTAAGGTATTGAAATATGTTGAAATAACTTCCGCATCATAGGCGATTGGAAGAGTATTGCGACCAATAACATCCATATCGCATTGATAGAATTCGCGGAAGCGACCCTTCTGGGCGCGCTCTCCACGAAAATTTCTGCCAATTTGTGTAACACGGAACGGAAAAGCCAGGTCGCTTTCATGCTCTACGACATAACGAGCGAGAGGAACAGTGTGATCAAAGCGGAGAGCTTGATCTGAATCGTCTGCCGCCTCAGCGGTTTTGATGACTTTATAGATTTGTTTCTCAGTATCTCCTCCAGCCTTGGCGAGAAGAATTTCTTGACGATCGATGGTTGGAGTTTCGATACTTTGAAAACCATGATGATGGTATACTTCGGCAATCTTGTTTTTGAAGTTGTTAAATAAAGCCTGGTCTGCTGGCAAAAATTCCTGCATCCCAGAGATTGGTGAAGTATTTAATTTTTTCATAGTAAATATATTATAACACGATTTTCTTGTTATGAAAAATTCAGGTTTTTTCTTTCTGTTTTTCGAATTCTATGCTATAATGTTCCAGTGTGGCTCTGTAGCTCAGTTGGTAGAGCAGAGGCCTGAAGAGCCTTGTGTCGTTGGTTCAAGTCCGACCGGAGCCACCAAAAAATGACCCGTGTGGGTCTATTTTTATATCTTAAATGAAGAAGCTCTAGTTTTATCACACTAGACACGTTTGGATTGGGGTGGATATGATATATGTTTTGAAATCTTGAAGAATACAGAAAAAACAAACCTACTCATCTAGAAATTTAACATAGAAATACTTATCTAATTTTGGGTTTTTCAGGTTTTTTCTTACAAATTCGAGTTTGTATCCGCATTTTTCATAAAATTCTGGGGCCTGGAATCCGTTAGTGCAGAGATTAATATTATTAAACCCTTTTCCACTGAAATGTTCTTCGATTTTTTTAACGAGTTTTTCGCCTATGTTGTTTCCCCTGTATTCATCAACCACAATTAAGTCGTCTATGTAAATTTCCTCATAACAAGTATACCCAGTTATTATTCCTAGAGTATTTTCGCCCTCGCTCGCAACAAAGCAAAAAGGAGTATAATTACAAGACACGCCGTGTTTTTGATCTTCTTTGGCAAATTCTTTTTCTATTAGTCCTTCTAGCTCTTTATTTAATTCTTTTTCTTCTATTCGCATATTAATTATTAGTATAACATCGTTATATATTAAAAAGAACTATCCCCTCTTTATCGATTATATCCTTGCTCAATTAGATTCCGTCGAAACTTACAAAAAATTACTAGATGGCTGGTTTGCGTCGTTATCTGTTGATTTTTTGGAGGTTTTATGCTATAATATAGGTACTGCCTCGATTTTTTCGAGAGTACATTGAGAGGAGTGTGTTTTATGTGGAACACGAACATTGAAGGATTTGTAGGCTACGGCCCATATTCCTACAAAAAACAGAATATCAACATCGCCGAAACAGCTGCGTACACAGACATCGGACCCCTTGTGCTTGGTTCCGGACTTGTCCGCTTCCATAAGGACAAGGAAGAACTGAAATTATCTTATTTCGACAATAGATTCTGGCTGCTCTTTTGGCAACTAGGCCTCAACGAATTTATTGACAAATTCAATATTGTCGGCGTCGATCTTGGTGGTTTTTTACGGAGAGACAATAGCGGTAAGATTTATTTCAAATTGACTGACGCAAAATACGCGTCAGACGTCATTCTTGCCGTCAGAGATCCTGAAAGAAAATTCGAATCCCAAATAATAAAGCACCCCGGCATTAACTGCAATGCTTATTTTGCCTATGATAAACAGGAAAAAATTAGCATAATGATTCTCGACCTCTCTTTCAGGACGAGATATGCAAACCTATTTATGTCTGAGTCGCCTTTTGACGAAGACCCCGACCCTGGCGATTGGGTGCAATGGGCGGAAACCGCGACTAACGATGAGCTTCTCAGAATTTGCGGTTTTCCCGTTTAACTCCTATACCCCCGATAAGGGGGTATTTGACTTTTTTAAGCATATGTGATATAATTCTATTTATGGCGCACATGTGCCTTTGGTTTTGGGTGTTTCTGTATTTCGCTTTCTTTATCTATATGATAGAAAAAACGAACTACAGAAGGTAGTTCAAAATATTTTAATGGGGGGGTAAAATATGCACCTTAGTAGTTATTTCTTAGGGAAAGAGAAAAATACCTGCAGCGAAAGGTATTATTTTGTCTTAGCAATTCCCGAATACGAAGAAAATAAACCGCTTTGGTTTGGAATATTTCTTCATAAAAAAGTATTCTGGTTCAATGTTGATAAACGACCGACAAAATTCCCGGATTACAGGCATCTGAAAAAGTTTCTCAGGCGCTTCGATATGGATGACAAACGCACAATCATCATAGAGGATTACGTCGATCGCTGGAGGTCTTCAATTGATGGCGAGACGAATTACTTGCGTCAAGTTATTCCACATCTTAGCTCAGCAGCAGAAAAAGACGGATGGAGCCTCGATTGGGCAAAAATCTCCGAAATTGATGCCGTAGAAGTACCTGATTGTGGAATTTTCAGCCTTACTACTGGGAAAAAGCTTAATATTCCTGAAAATACTTCTCGCTCGAGAAAACAATGGACCTTTCCCTAATAGTTTGCGGAGCTTTCACGCTCCGCTTTTTTTGGTATAATATGTAAAAATGCGACTAGTTGTTGATAAATTTGAAGTTTTGACTAATAAAAAACTATCAAAGCCGCTGAAAGTGGTCTTTATTTCTGATACGCACCTTTGCCGAAACATTTTCCTTCGTGAAAATTTCAATCTTTGGTCAACACTGCGTGGCTTGAAAAAGATTGATAAGATTGATTTTTTTGTTTTGGGTGGCGACTATATTAATACCGCAAAGGATTACTTGAACGAGAGAACTTTAAACGTATTTAAGACTTTTCTTACTGAACTCACAAAGCACGCGCCGGTTATTATGATAAAGGGCAACCACGATTCGTATTTCAAAACGAAAAAATCAGAGGAAATTTATGCTAGTTTTGCGAATATGAATAATATTTTTCTGCTTGATAATAAACAGGTTGAAATGTTTGGGATTAAAATTACCGGCTTTTCCCCGTCGCGTGAGACATATCACGCTTCAAAATATGGTAGGCACGCACAACTGATTGCTCGCGAGCAATTTAAGGCTGAAGGTTTCAAATTTAATGAAGATGATTTTAATTTAATTCTTACTCATTCACCGATGTCATTATCCAATCAAATTATGGAAGAAAAGGGTAAACTTTTTTACCGAAAAGCAGATGTTATTTTGAGTGGACATATGCATAATGGACTGATTCTTTCAAGGAATTTTGAGTTGTTCCATAAAATCACTAGGACAAAACGATTCAATACATGGCTTTCTCGGCTCGTAAAAAAATATGCTGATTCTGGGTTTTGGTATGTTTATAAAACGTTCTTCGTGATTCGTTGGTGTCGCGGAGCAAGATTCTTTGGGAATGGAGATGATAATGTTTTGCTTCCGAGCTCAAGAAATCGTGCACGACTCGACTTAAGTGAAAGACCAGACGAGGCGCTCCAAATTGTTTCGAAAGGCATCAACAAATATTCCGTAATTCCATTATATGTTGGTAGACCAAGCGTGGTTGAACTAAAAATCACTCCGAAGAAAAAATAACTGATATAATTATCTCATGAATAGAGTGCCGTTGGCAGAAAGAATGCGCCCAAAAACTTTGGACGAAGTTTTGGGACAAGATGAGATTATTGGTGATGGGAAAATTTTGACCGAAATTGTCCGAAAAAAAGAACCGACCAACCTGATTTTTTGGGGGCCACCAGGAACTGGAAAAACCACGCTCGCCAGGATTATCGCGAAAGAATATAATGCCGATTTTGTGGAAATTTCCGCCGTAACGAGCGGGAAAAAAGACATCGAAGTCGTCGTTGAACGCGCAAAGCAAAATTGGAACTTGAAGATTCGCACAGTGCTTTTTGTGGACGAAATTCACCGTTTTAATAAAGCCCAGCAAGATGCGTTTTTGCCCCACGTCGAGTCTGGATTAATTATTCTGATTGGTGCAACAACCGAAAATCCAAGTTTTGAGGTTATTTCTCCGCTACTTTCTCGTTCGAGAGTTGTCGTGGTTTCTGCATTGAATAAAGATTCTATTATCAAAGTTTTGAAGCGTGCAATAAAGGCGGAGAAAGCAATAAAGAGAGTTACAAAAGGTGCAATTGATTATATTGCGGAACTTTCTGCTGGCGACGCTCGTTCGGCCTTGGGTGATTTGGAATTAGCACTTAGCCTTGCTGAAAAAGTTGATATCGACATCGTGAAAGAAGCGGCCGGAAAGAAATTACCAGGATACGACAAAAAAGGCGACAAACATTATGATACGATTTCTGCCTTCATTAAATCTATGCGTGGCGGCGAGGTTGATGCGGCACTATATTATCTCGCGAGAATGGTTCAGGCCGGAGAAGATCCGAAGTTTATCGCGCGAAGAATGGTAATTTTTGCCAGCGAAGATATTGGGTTGGCTGGAAACGGAGCACTCTCGCTCGCGACCGCTTGTTTCCAGGCGGTTGAAAGAGTTGGAATGCCAGAATCTGGATTAATTTTGGCGCATACTGTCACGGCGCTTACTAAATCAAAGAAAAGTCGTGCAACAACCAATGCATGGTTTAAAGCGATGGATCTCGCCAAAAAAAGTCCGAACGCGCCAGTTCCGCTCGGACTTAGGAATGCAACCACAAAACTTATGCAAGACCTTGGTTATGGGAAAGATTACGAATGGAAGGCGGGGTTTCATTCAGACATAAATTATCTTCCCGAATGCATTAAAAATGAAAAGATTTTCTTTCCCGACGATTAGTTTTTGCAACTGTCTTTTTTGAAGAGATTTTTTATTTTTCCAGATGATAGCAAATAATGTTCCAAGGAATCATAATTACCATTGTTATACTTTCCGGTTGCAATTTCCTTCGCAGCGGTTTTTCCGACATAGCGATAATGCCATGTTTCATAAAGACCCGTTGTGCCATCTGCGGTTAGATTAACCGGTTCAGACATAGAACCTCCCGCCCATTCGGAAATGAATCGATCAATAAAACCATATTTATAAGAGTTTTCGTGGAGCCAGACCCATTCAGGATGCGACTCAAGATATTCAGTATCAAGCATTCCGCCATAGGCATCGTCAATCAGGTCACAAGTATAGCCAGTATGGTGGTCCGACGTTCCTGTCGCATAGCAAAGTCTACCGCAATTTGTTCCTTCGGAACGGAAGCAGGAACGAGTAGTGATTTCGTGACCTTGATAAGCTTTTTTGTAGTCGTTCAGCATTTCATTTAAATGGACGGCTGCTTCTGGATCAAGGAGCGGAACCCCATTCCATTCGTTCCCTTCTTTGATACCATATAACTCAGTAATATTTACGAGCTGCGACTTGCGGGCCGCAATGTAGTCGGCCGAAACGGTGAAATTTGGATTAATCAGCATTAGCTCACCGAAAGATGTGGAACAATTGTCGTCTTCGATTGGTTGAGTTTTGACCAGAGTTGACGAGTTGTCGCCTTGAGCCTCTTCCAAATCGACTTTTTCATCAGTCAATTCGTCTTCAAAGTTTTCACCAAAGTTTGCCGTTTGTTCTTCTGGGCTTTCACTAAAACTCACAGTTTGTTCGTCTGAGTTTTCTCCAGAATCAATGAGAATCGTAAATAACTCTGCTATTAATATTGACAATAAGAGCGCAAAAACAAAGCTTGCAACGATAACAATTAACTTTGTTTTACTTTTCATCCAAAAATGCACCTGATTGTTTTGACCAAAGCTTTGAATATTCACCTCGTTGCTCTAACAATTCTTGGTGAGAGCCTTGCTCTACAATTTTACCATCTTTTAGGACAACTATGCGATCAAGGCCGGCAACTGTCGAAAGTCGGTGAGCAATCACGATAGATGTGCGGCCTTTCATTAAGTTCGCTAATGCTGACTGGATAGCTACTTCCGATTCAGAATCAAGGGCAGATGTTGCTTCGTCAAGAACGAGAATCGGAGCGTCTTTCAAAATCGCACGAGCAATCGCAATGCGTTGACGTTGTCCACCCGAAAGCTTTACGCCACGTTCACCAACGAGGGTTTCATATCCATCCGGAAGATCTTTAATGAAGTCTTCAACATTTGCAAGCTTTGAAGCGTGCATAATTTCTTCCCTGCTTGCATCTGGCTTTGCATAGGCGATGTTGTCAGCAATTGAACGATGAAAGAGTGAAGTTTCTTGCGGGACATAGGCAATATTCTCGCGTAGGGATTTTTGCGTTATTCTACGAACATTTTGACCATCAATGAGAATTTCCCCAGCATCAACGTCCGCAAAACGAAGAAGAAGCTTCGTTAATGTTGTTTTCCCCGATCCGGAAACACCAACAAGGCCAACTCGCTCGCCATTTTTAATGTTTAAAGAAAAATCTTCAAATATTGATGTTCTTGCGCTCTTGTGACGAAATGTAATATTCTTAAATTCAACGTTGCTTTTTCTTAAAACTAATTCTTTTGCGCCAGGTTCGTCAATAACCTCGTCGGCCATATCAAGAATGTTTACCATTTCTTCAGAATCACCAAAGACACGATTCATGTGCTTGAAAATATGGTTAATATCCCAAAGTTCGCCGAGAATTTGGACCGAATAACTTTCGATCAAAATTAATGTCGCAACCGGAAGATCGAACCATATTGAGCCAAAAATCAAGAAGACAAAAATCGCTGCATTTATACCAACATTTACACCACTGAACGCAACGTCTCGTTTGATGGTTGCACCCATGACTTTGAAACTCGCATTCAAAGTTGCCTTTTGGAAATTTGCATAACGATAATGTTCGTGTGCTTCTTTTGCGTAGGACTTGACCGATATGATATTAGAAATCGAATCAGCAAGCTGACCAGTTTGTTTGTTTTGCGCAGATGCCTCTTCTGTGTTTAAATGAGCTATTTTTGTGGACGTGAAACCCGCAATTAGACAATAGACTATGATAAATGTTAAGAGAATAATCGTATAGAGCGGGGAAAGTGGCCAAAGTATAACTATTGTAGCGATAATAAACGTTAGGATTGGGATTATATCCCAAATTATTAGATCCATAAATCTTTCGAAGGAACCCGTAAATTTGTTTACCTGCGAAACTAGTGATCCAGAAAAACGATCGTTGTGAAATTGCATAGACTGAGAACAAATAGTATCAAAGCATTTACTCGAGAGGTTATACATTGCTTTTAATTCCATTTTCCAGCAACAATACAATCTAAGTTTTTCGAAGATAACACTATTGACGGCAAAAATCGCGATAAAGATGGAAACTTCCGGTAGAAGCTCATTTATAATCATTTCTTCAGTAACGCCATCAGAGATTTTACCAATAATGTCGGCGGAAATATAGACTGAGAAAATGTTTCTAATCAAAATAACTACCGGTGAAAGAATGAAAAAACCTAAAGAATACCATTTGTATCTTTTTATTTCTTCCCAAAAGTAAGCCAGGGTTCTTTTGATTGTTGTTTTATTTGTTGATTTTGTCATAAAAATATTATATACCTTTCATTGATAAAAATTCAATTATGTTTTGTAAAATTTATTATTTATTGTCGTTAATGAACGCACCAGATTGGTGAGACCAAAGTTTCGAATATTCACCTTGTTTTTTAAGTAGTCCTTGATGGGTCCCTTCTTCGATTATTTTGCCATCTTTTAGAACTATAATTCTATCAAGGTTCGCTACTGTCGAGAGGCGATGCGCAATGACGATAGAAGTACGATTCTCCATCAAGTTATTAAGCGCGGCTTGTATCGAAGCCTCTGATTCAGAATCAAGGGCAGATGTTGCTTCGTCAAGAACGAGAATCGGAGCGTCTTTCAAAATCGCACGAGCAATCGCAATGCGTTGACGTTGTCCACCCGAAAGCTTTACGCCACGTTCACCAACGAGGGTTTCATATTTGTCAGGCAAAGTGTTAATGAACTCATCTGCATGTGCTAATTTTGCCGCAGCGATTATTTTTTTATCGGTCGCATCAGGCTTTCCGTATGCGATATTTTCTTTTATTGATCTATGGAAGAGTGATGATTCCTGAGGGACGTAGGCGATATTTTCGCGCAAAGAGGCCTGTGTTACGTCTCTAATATCTTTGCCGCTCACACTAATCATTCCGGAATTCACATCGGCAAAACGAAGCAATAATTTTGTTAAGGTTGTTTTTCCGGAACCGGAAACGCCAACTAAACCAACCCGCTCACCTGAGTTAATTTTCAGCGAGAAATCATTGAATAGTGCGGTTTTTTGTCCATCGTGTTTGAAAGAAATGTGGTAAAAATCAACCGATGCTTCTTCTATTTTTAAAGGAACATCTGTTTTATCATCGACAATATATGGCAAGTCGAGAATTTCAACCATTTCTTTAGCATTCCCTAGTGAGCGGTTAAAGGTTCTCAAGATATGATTCAAGTTCCAAATTTGAGAAATAATTCTCGTGGACATAGAATATACAAATACCGTACTAGCAACTGAGAGTCCGAAGAGATTATGACCAGCAACTACGAGTATAAGTAGTGCAACATACGCAACTTCAATAACGAAATTAAGTGAAAAATTTCTCCACATTGATACTTTAGCAACTTTATAAATTGCCTCTTCAGTGTTTTTTGTTGTAATATCAAAGCGTCTTTTTTCAAATCTTTCGCGGGCATATGATTTTACACTAAGTGCGTTCGTGATCGAATCGGCAAGTTGACCGGTTTGTTTGTTTTCTGCCGTCGACCAGGTTTCATCAATATGCCTTGTTTTTAAAAAGGTAACTATACAGACAACAGAGTAAATTATCACTACCAAGAGAAGTAAAATAGCGAAAGCTGGAGAAATAAACCAAATCGAGATAATCGAAATTAGCACGCTTAACACCAATGGATATAAATCCCAGATGGTATTTGATTTTAGATCAATAAACGCGCTCGAGAGTTTGTTTGCTTGAGATGTTAAAGAACCGGAAAAATGATCATTATGAAAGGACATTGACTGATTAATGATTGCGTTGAATGCTAAATTCGATAGATATCTTCCGCCTTTTGCATCCATAGTCCAGTCAAGCCAATCAATAATACGAATCAAGATGAGGTTTTTGAACAGAATTGGAACAATAATAAATAGTAAAATTGGTATGTAACTATTAAAATCAAAATCCCCCGTACTTAATTTGGCCAAAAGTTCACTCGAGCCTTTTGAGATAATATACGTATCAATAAAGACATCAAGCGGAATAAGAATTAACTCAAGGGCCGTACGAATCTTGACTTGCATCAAGGCTAACCAAAAATAATGGAATACGCGGTGTATGCTTTTTTCCTTGTTTTTTCTTCCGCTTGATTTTGTCATAGTTTTATTGTATATCATGTTTTTTAGGGGTGCAAGTATTTTCTTTAAAAAAGTGTTATAATTGTCGTATTAAAACTAAAAGGAGAAAAAATGGCAGATTTTAACAAAGTCTTAACGCCTGGCGATTACGAAAATGGCGAACTTAATGTTGTAATTGAAATTCCAACTGGTTCAAACCATAAAATCGAATGGGATCGCGAACATGCTTGTTTCATGCTTGATCGTGTTGAGCCTGTTGCTTTCGCAAAACCATGCAACTATGGCTTCATTCCACAAACAATCGATGAAGATGGCGACGAACTCGACGTTCTCATGATTACCGACCAACCACTTACAACGGGAATCTGGATGAAAGCAAAGATTCTTGGCTATATGAAATTTATTGATAGCGATGAAGTTGACGACAAAATTATTTGTGTCCCTGCAGACGACCGCAATAATGGTGATTGCTATAATTCTCTCGAAGATTTGCCAAAGCGAACACTTGAACAAATCGAGTTTCACTTCAATCACTACAAGGATTTAAAGAAGCCTGGAACAACCCACGTTGAAGGATTCTTCGGAGTTGAAGAAGCGAAGAAGGTTATCGCTGCTTCTATTAAACGCTGGGACGAATCGGACCGTAAATAATTTATATAAAATGAGCCTCTTTGGGGGGCTCATTTTTTTATTATGTAATATATTAAAATAGCCCCTTTCGGAGCTATTTTGTATGGCTTATTTCTTGATGAATTTGATTTTGCTTACCAATGGGAGATCTTTGTATTTTCCGGATTCAGCATTAACTATACCAATAATAGCAATTACGCCGATAAAACAAGAAAATGCACTTATCGCAATACTAATTGCGCTTGCGACACCCAATAGCCAAAGCGTTGAATATGACGATAACGCAATTCCTGATATTACTCCACTCAGGATGCCAAGGCCACCATCAATGATTGCGGCAAAAATGCACATGTTAAGACCTTGAACTGCGTGTTTACGGGTAAACTTGTTATCTTTTTGTGAAAAAAATGGAACAAGGGCCAAGAGTCCGAGATATGACATCCATATGATTCCTTTCGAATCGGCAATATCTTTCGGGTCAAATTCTCCAGCTGGAGCTTGAGCACCTGCGTTATCTTGAGTTGGTTGTGGGGCTGGAGCTGGAGCAGCTTCTGGAGCTGGAGCAGCTGGAGCAGGGTTTGGTTGAGTTGCGCCTTCTTCTGGCATTTTATTTCTCCTTATTAAGATTCTGTTTTAAGTATATTTTAATTAAATCAATTCGTCAATGCTTATGCGAATCTGCTTTGTCGTATCACGATCACGAATCGCCACGGTATTATCCTCAAGGGTATCAAAATCAATTACGACGCACTTTGGCGTACCGATTTCGTCTTGGCGGCGATAGCGCTTACCGATATTACCATTATCATCAAATTCGCATGGATATTTTTCGCTAAGTTTTTTGAAAACCTCTTTGGCTTTTTCAACAAGTTCTGGTTTGTTTTTCAGGAGCGGAAAGACGGCGTATTTTATTGGGGCAAGTTCCGGATTTAGGCGAAGAACGGTTCTTTCGTTGCCGTTTTCAAGGGTTTCTACATTATACGCATCGGACATAATAGCTAAGAAAAGTCTGCCAAGCCCCATTGAAGTTTCGAGGACCCATGGAATGTATTTTTCCTGAGTTTGCGGATCAACATAATTCAAATCAGTACCAGAAAACTCCATATGCTGAGTCAAATCATAATCAGTACGATCATGGATTCCCATTAATTCATCGAAACCATAGGAAGGGTAATTGTATTCAATATCCCAGGCATCTTTTGCATAGAAGACAAGATTTT
This sequence comes from Candidatus Nanosyncoccus sp., assembly GCA_045641545.1. Taxonomy (GTDB): domain Bacteria; phylum Patescibacteriota; class Saccharimonadia; order Saccharimonadales; family Saccharimonadaceae; genus Nanosyncoccus. The sequence goes on along the minus strand of JAZUHD010000004.1, from coordinate 10,391 downwards.
CATGCTGATGCCATTTCAAATTTTCTTCCTTAATCCCAAGCGAAAGTAGCCAATCCCATTGTTCTTTTTTGATTTCTTCGTAACGTTCTTTATTTTCGTTTGGACGAACAAAAAATTGAGTATCAGCCTGTTCAAACTCGCGACAACGGAAAAGAAAATTACGCGGGGAAATCTCGTTCCTGAAGGCTTTACCAATTTGTCCAATTCCGAAAGGAACTTTTACGCGGCAAGTGTCGACAATATTTTTGAAATTCAAATAAATTCCCTGGCAAGCTTCACCCGGAAGATAGACTGGCTCCTCATTTTGTTCTGTAAAATCGCCAAGGTTGGATTTCACAAGAAGATTAAATTTTTTCGGCTCTGACCATTTTGGCTCTTTGCAACCCGGGCATTTTATTTTGTCTTTATTCTCATCCCAAAGTTTTTTAATCTCTTCTTCAGTCATTTTTTCATCAGCAAAGATGCCAATTTTTTCAAGTTCCTTATCGACACGAAGACGAGTATTACAATTTTTACATTCGACCAATGGGTCAGAAAATCCGTCAACATGGCCTGACGCTTTCCAGACTTTTGGATGTTTAAACATGGCAGAATCTAAGCCAACATAGTCTGGACGAGACTGGATATTATACTTCCACCAATTTTGTTTAAGATTATTTAAAAGTTCAACCCCATATGGTCCAAAATCGTAAAGACCAGCTGTGCCGCCATATATTTCTGAGCCTTGAAAAATAAATCCACGACGCTTGCAGAGGCTAATTATATCTTCCATTTTTTTCATATATATATTATAACATGTTTTGCTTTTCTCTATTCGCAAGAAAAAAGACTTCTTTTATGAGAAGTCTTTTAAGATATTTGGTGTCGTGAGAAACTTTTCAAAATCATTTCGATTTTTCGTAGCCATCTCCTCAAGAGTATCGCTCGTCCTAAGATTAACCAACATTGATGCAATCTGCAGAACTTTATCATTGTCAATTTTTGGGATTAGGCTCTCTTTGCCACAATCGATCACGTATTTCCCGGTATCTGATTTAAGTTTTATGTCTAGACCATCATCCCATTTATCTCCGTCGATTTTTATTTCTATTTTCTCATCTTGTTTTATGATAACTTTTCTTGGCCCATAGCGCAAAATCAGGATTGTTTCGTCGTTATATTTCGGAAAATTAACGACATAATATCCTAAATCTTCTGCATATTTTTTCAAAAGAAATTTGCCATCTTGCTGATATTTTCCGGAATTCAAATCTTCGTATACGTCATGATTCGTGATCCCGTTTTGCTTTTCCATTATATATTGTGCAATCTTTTCATCAATAATGGATTCAATTGCTTTTCTGTCAGACCAGCTCATCGCCGTAAAAATAAATAATGACAGAAACAAAACTCCAAGAAATTTTTTCATACCACCACTCCCTTCATATAAATGTGCTTTTCCACCAAAAACTTGTTGTATATTTTACAACTTTTTCGATTTGTTTCAAGTTAAATTTTATTGATTGATTTAGCAATGAATAAAATCGAATGGATGACTTTCGAAATATTCTCTACCCTCAGAACAGTGGAGAGTTCAGATGAAATCATGAGGCGCATTAATTTAATTTCATCCACCCCAATATTTCCTCCGGTTTGAGGATGGAGCGCCATTTCATAACTATCCCAAACATAGATTTTGCCTGCCTCTAATTTTTCCCCGTTTGTATCGCGCGTTAAATTGATTTGTTCGCCATTTATCTTGGCAAGATTAAACCAGAACCACGTTTCGATTATTTCAAGTTCATTTGATTTGTTCAAAAAATACAGTGCTTGGCTGACTAGATTAAAATATTCTGGACCATCAGAATTTTCCGCATGTTTACCAACTTGTTTTAGAATAAGAGATCCGAGCTCGAGTTTCTCAAGGTCGACTGGGATTTTATCATAAAAATCTAGCATTTTGGCACTAGTTAAGGTATAAAGGGAATTATTTCGGCCTTCGTGAACCACAATATCACTCAACGAGAAGAGTTCAATTCCTCCAGCCAGTTTAGATTTCTCTTTTCTAACACCTTTTGCTATCGCAGGAATCATTCCTTTTTCTGTTAGAAAATTCAAAATTCTGTCCGCTTCGCCATAATTTGTGCGACGCAATACAAATGCTTTAGTTCGAATATCGTTCGACATATTCCTTAATCTCCTTTGGCGTTAAAGTGTCTTTGTTTAAATTGCCAACTACTCCATAAGCCGATAAATCCCGATCTGCAAAATTAATCGAGCTAACAATGACGATTGGTACTTGGGCAGTATCTTGATACGATGCTAACTCATTTAGAAGTGTAAAGCCGTCCGGCCCAGTCAAAAGAATATCTAAAAAAATTAGGTCTGGAAATTGCTCGTCTATGGAATTAATTGCATCAATCACATTATCAAAAGTTTTCGTCGGATTTGGACGACAGTAACGTTCTAGACAACCAGCAAATGTCTTATCGTCTTCAATAATATATATCATTAGAAAAGACTCGCCTGTTTAGAGATTGGTAAATCAACAAAAAAGCTTGTACCATCTTTATGGCGGATGGCGCCAACTTCAGCATTCATATAGCGTGAAAATTTCGATGCAATAAAGAGACCAAGCCCAGATGACCCCGGGCGCATCGCGATCGATGTTGGCTTTTTTATCCACCCGCGTTTCATTTCGCGCCAGACATCGTTAGGTAAAGCTGGTCCAAAGTCGCGGATTTTAACGCGCACCCTTCCATAGCGTTCGGTGATCTCTACTTCACTACGAGTTTCTTCAGTAGAATAATGCATTGCGTTTAAGCAAAAGTTGTAGATGACAGAAAAGAGTAATTCCCTATTGGCAATTACTAACCGTGAAGAATTAGAATATCGAACTCGTAGATCTCGATTATTTAATCGGAACAAATAAAGCAATTCATCAATAACATCGTCACATACCGCACGAACTGAAACTGGTTCCATTTCGAATAGGCCATCCTCAAGTCGAGCAATTTTGGTTAAATCGTTTACTTGGCGAATTGCGCGATCGGTGACAGATATCATTTCCGAGCGAATTGTTTCTACTTCATTTTTTTCCGCAAAATCCAAGGAAAAGGCGAGCTGACGCAGAACCGATAGTGGAGCCTTCAGTTCATGCGCAGCGACAAGAATGCCGTTTACCTCACTTTCCATGAGGAGATTATATCACAACTACTTATCTATTTCGATTGTGTCGAGGACGTTTTGAAATTCTTTACCAAAATTTTTCGCAGAGTCGGTCTGAATTGTTACGATTTGGTTTCGATTCGGAATCTGGAAGACGGCGATTTTGAGCGAATTATCATTTTTACTATAGACGGTTGCATTCAATGTGGAACCATAAAGAGAAACGATTTGAGACGACATAGTACCTTCACTAACCGCCTTATCGTATGAAGATGTGATATTTTTCAAATCAGCATTCTCGATTTTGATACGCAATGCCAAGACTGAACCTTTAGAAATCGGTCCTACACTAGAAGGGTTAATATATGCATTAAAAACACCATTTGTTGAAGAGTCATCTTTTTCAATATAAACCGACCAGATTTTTGGATAGGAAAAAGCAAGAGAACCATAGACGCTTGGGCCGCCAAATTTTTCAGTATCGCTATTCATTTTTGCCGTCCATTCGGCTTCAATCTTGTCACCAATCTCTCGTTCCTTATCTGCAATTCGTTGTTCAACCTTATAATCAATCGTTGAGTTTACACTGCTCCAATCAAGAAACTTCCAAACAAACAATCCGGCAAAAATTGCCGTCGAAAGAGCAAGTATAAAAATAATAATTGTTTTGCTACCTTCAGCCTTCTTATTACCCATAAATTGAGTCGGCATGTTCGGCGCCATGCTTAGACCTTGAACGGCTGGGCCTTGTGAGGCTTGGGGGCCAGTTCCTGGTCGATAGAGATTAACCGGTGATTGTGATCGTCCTTGATTTTGATTTGGAAACATACTTTTATTTTAACATAATCACAATAAAATCACTAGCTAAAATCTTCTGAAAGGATTTCAATTTCGTTTTTAAGATTATCCAAATCTTTTTCAATTTCTTTAGTTAGCGCGATAGATTTTTTATATTTTTCTGACGCTTTTTCTAGAGAAAAATCTTCCCCATAAAACCATTCAACTTCTTTATTTAATTTCTCGATTTTTTGATTAATTGTCTCTTTTTCTGACATTTTTTACCTCTGTTTCGATTAATTGACTAAATGTTGTAATTTTTACAACATTTCCCGGAGAAAGATTGCCACTCAGAATTGCATACCCCTGTTTTAGAACGGATTCCGGATTATACGCTTCCAAGGTCCGTCTAATTCCCGCTATTTTGTTATTTTCTTCGCTGATTTTTATCTGAACTTGACGATATATCTCTTCTAATTTCTCTCTGTTATCTTGTTTTTCTTGTTCGATTTTTTGTAGAAGAATATTTTTAACGCTCTCAAGATTATTTTTTAGGCGGAAAATTTCAGCCTTCTTGTCTTTCGAGATAATCTGAGCAACATTAGACGGCGTAGATCCAACAATATCTGCCGCAAAATCACATAATGATGTATCAATTTCATGTCCAATGCCGGTGATAACGGGAATTTTTGATGCTGCGACTACCCGAACAAGATTTTCATCATTAAAAACTGCAAGATCATCAGCTGAACCGCCGCCGCGAATGATAGCAATAATCTGGACTTCGTTTCTTTCGTTGAAATAATTCAGCGCTCGAATAATTTGATCTGCCGCCACTATGCCTTGGACTTGAGTTTTTGCCACTTTGAGCTTCAAACCACCCCACCTTTCGTCAAGAATTTTAATAAAGTCGGCATACCCTGCAGCTTGGGGGCTGGAAATTACACCGATTCTTTCGAGGTTTTCCGGAAGTGGACGTTTTTTCTCTGGCGCAAACAAACCTTCTTTCTCGAGTTTTTGCTTCAAAAGTTCAAAGGATTTCTTTATACTCCCTTCACCTACTGGCATGACATTCTGGACTGTGAAGGAAAACTTTCCCCATTTTGTTAATTTCGGAACGCCTTTTACGGCTACTTCCATTCCGTCTTCGAGTGGCGCGCGAAGCTGAAAAACCGACATGAAACAATTTATCGTCGATTCGTCATCTTTCAAATCAAAGAAAACCCATTTCCCTTGGTTGATTTTGAAACTTGAAACTTCTCCAATAATTGTCACGCCAGCATACGCAAAATCAAGCGTTTGATTCATGGTCTCGATAAATTCTGAAACGGAAAACTTCAATTCTGGTGACATATCAATATTTTAGCATATAAAAAATCTCCCTTTCGGGAGACTTTTCAAATGCTCAGATTAGCGAACTTCAACACGGACGCGTGGAAGAGATTTTCCGGAGAAGTGGCATTTCTTTGTTTTTACAAAGGTGACAACGCCATCTTTTGCTGCGTGAATTGTGAAGTTGCGGGACATATAAGTGCCAGGGCCAGCGATTTTGGTTGAGCCAGTTTGGCGGACGAGAACTTCGCCTGCTTTAACTTTTTGGCCACCGAAGCGCTTGACGCCAAGGCGTTGACCAGCATTGTTGTGGACGTTTTTGGCGGTACCGCCAGCTTTGACATGTGACATTCTAGTTTTTCCTTAATATTATTAACTCTCGGGCGACAATCTGACCGTCTCGATGATAAAGAAGGTCTTTTTGCTCCGAGTTTTTCAGTTTCATTACATTATACCCCATATCTTCGATATCGTCAAGAATATTCAAGCGAGAATACTCGCCATTTTCTTTAAGCCAGGCAGGAACCGCAATTGCGACCGGAGTGCCAGAAGCGATTTGCCTGGAAAGGTTTTTGAGAAAACCAAGAATGATTGGTTTGCATTCTTGGTTTGCAGATTTAAGCTTGATTTCTGGGGGGATTGTGGACATTGGAGGACCAAGATAGGTTTCACAGGCGACTGCATCGATTTTTTCTGGCCACACAAAATCAGTCGCGTCGCCGACGCTTAGTTGTATTTTAGCATAAGCGTCGCTTTTTGTCAAGCCCTTCTCGGAAAGCCATTTGAGGTTCTTTCCTGTATATTCAATCATTCTTTCGTTCAAATCAGAGCCCTGAACGTTATAGCCCATAAGAAGCGCTTCTTGAAGAACGACACCGGTGCCACAAAACGGGTCAAGAATTTTCGAAGATTTTGGAAGGCTGCCGCAGAAATTGATAAGGATTTGGGCCAACTTTGGCGGAAGCATACCCACTTTCGCGTCGCGAGCGGGACGAGCCTGATCTCTTTTTGCATACTCTGTAATATTTTGAATTCCTGTCGCAACAAACCAGTCTTTGTTGAATTTTATAAGTTCGACATGATTTTTCTTTTCTGCAAGTTGATTATGGTGCGAAGTGGCCGTTGACAGAACGGCATCTTTATTTTCTAGAACCCGAACAGAACGAGAAAATCTCGAAAGAATCTTTTTAAGTTTTAAGGCTTCGGACTGGGCGGATTTTTTTGACGCATTTTTGGAAAAATCAGAAACGCCGAGCGTAATCTTCCCTTCTGGAAGACTTTTCAGAAATTCTAACGGGCTTTCTTTGAGAAGTCTCGCAACCTTTAATGTTCCACCAAGGCGACTAATTTCCGGATCATCCTTTGATTCGAAAATCGCAAGATCAGTCGCGATTCTTTTTATATCACCAAAAAGACACTCAAGCTCAGCAAGAGAAATTTTTGGTTGACGACCTAGAACTGCTAGATATTTCATTGACGAAATTATAACATTTTTGTGGTATAATTTAAAGCATGAGCAAGATTCTTATTTTTGGCAATATCGTTAAAGATGTTTATTTGAAGCTTTCCGAAAAAGAGGACACTTTTGAGAAAGACGACAATGGAATTGATTGGTTAAACTTGGGTTTTAATGGAGAGGGTCACACATTTTATCATCAGCATAACGTGTTTGGTGGTGCCGCGATTTCGCTGGAAGTTTTAGAAAAATTCAATCTTGATGCAAAAATTTCTGGCATCAATAACGGCCGTTTTTTGGCTCAGGAAAATCGCTTCATTCTCAGTACAAATTCCGGTGCCACATATTTTGTTCAAGAAAAAAAGAACCGCTCAATTGTCGAAGAACCTGCCGATGACACGAAAATGATTTTTATTGACCGCTCCGTAACATTTACCAATGATTTTGCACAAAAAATTCTCAATTTGCTCGAAAAATATCCAAAAATGATTCTTGTGGTCTATGCGCCAAAAATCATCACGGAGCCAATTTTAAATGTGCTCGAAAAAGCGAATTTAATTTTTGCCGACAAGGATTTGCCGTCTAGCTTGAAAAATAAGAATATTTGTCATCTGGAAAAAAATGGAATTAGAATCGGAAACACCATTCAGAATTGGGATGTCGAGAGAGCTGATTTGCTCACACATCTCACCGTCTATTCGATTGCCATGGCGACAATTGTTGGATGTATCACTGTTGGCGAGAATTTGAAGGATTCGCTCAGAATCGCAAAGTTCAATGTTGAAAGAGCCACATTAAACGGCACAACCAGCTATGAAAAACTGAAAGAGATTTCTGAACAAGAAAAACAAAACGAAGCGGACCTCAAAATGATGGCAAAAACTCTCGTGAGTTTCCCGAGAGGAATTTTGGCGGCCGACGAAAGCGGTGGTTCGATTCATAAAAAGTTTGAATCAATGAATATTCCGGACGACGAACAACATCGCCGTGATTATCGAAATTTGTTTTTCACAACAAAAGATCTTGGAAAATATGTTAATGGCGTGATTTTGTTTGATGAAACTTCGAAGCAGAGGGCCGACAACGGTTTAAATTTTACAGAATTTTTGACTTCAAAAGGAATCATTCCGGGAATCAAAGTTGACCAAGGGCTCGAGAAGTTCACGAATTCGGAAGAAAAATATACAAAAGGCCTCGACGGACTCCGCGATAGACTTCATGATTATTACAAAATGGGGCTAAGGTTTGCAAAATGGCGCGCAGCTTTTGAAATTGCAAAAACAACGCCGAGTGAATTTGCGATTCAGAAGAACTGTGAAATTCTTGCGCAATATGCTAGCGATTGTCAAGCGGAAAGAATTGTGCCAATTGTTGAGCCAGAAGTTGTTTATGATGGAGATTATCCTTTGTCGAAAAATATCGAGATCACAAGTAGGATTCTCAAAACACTATTTGAATGTTTGAAAGAAAAAAATGTTGAACTTTCCGAGACGATTCTTAAAGTCAATATGATTCTCGCCGGAAAGAAATTCCCAGTTCAATCAACTCCAGAAGAAGTCGGAAAGGCAACGGCCGAAGTTCTCAAAAAATGTGTTCCAGAGGAACTCGCCGGTGTTGTCTTCCTAAGTGGCGGACAAAGCGTTGAGCAAGCAACAGAAAATCTCCAAGCCGTAACAAACGAAGGGCCGTTCCCTTGGCCAGTGACCTTCTCATTTGCGCGAGCGCTGCAAGATCCGGCACTCTTTGCCTGGAAAGGCGATAATAATAACGCCGATGTGGCGCGTGAAGGATTTTATCAGAGACTCGTCGCCAACTGCGAAGCATTGAAGAAGAGATAATTTATTTGTATAGATTTAGCGTTTTCTTTAAAACATGTTTTTCGCTGGGATTCTTTAAGTATAATTCCTTGACCATTCTTTCTCAGAATCCCTCGCTCTGCGTAATAGAGAAGTGCTCATAGCCTCCGCAAAAGCACTTTCTTGGGACACGATGTCCGCTCGGCCCGTCGTTACGGGCGAGCGGCATCTTCATCCTCGGTCGTAACCTCCGGAGATTCCCAAAAAAGTCTTTTGACTCCGGCTTTTAACAGTAACATTCATCAAAAATCAGCCCGAGGGGCTGAATTTTGACTTGGTCTTAATTTAGCTTTTCTCCAGATTCAAGATAATAATGCCTATCAGTCTTCTTGAAAATGAGTTTATATTTCTCCATTTTTTCTTGATTCTGATCAAACGTTTCATTGATTTTTTGATTGGCTTCATCTTCTGTTTGACTCGTCTCGTTAGGTTCAGACTCTACATAATATAGTTCTTCAGCAAACGTTTCTCCATTAGATTCCAAAGATATAGAGCCTATTCCGAAATTTTCATGAGCCAGCACTAGTTCTATTGCAAGCTGTCCATCATCTTCGCTAGTGTTGGTTATATTATATTTTGATCTTACCCAATATCCGCAACCACCAGAATATTCATAATAGCTCTGGAATTTTTTGCTTTTCTCTAATGTCCAGCACAATGGAGTATCTAGCGCTATTTTTTCATTTTTATCTTGGTAATCTATCCCGAACAATTCTTTAATCGCCGCTTTAAGCCTATCTCCCGAGATTACATCAATACCGTCAATATTTTGTGTCAAATCATTGTTAGCAATTGCTCTTTCTATCATATATTGTTCGTTATGCACGTCATCCAATAACGGTTTTGAGCCAAGATATTTATTAATCAGTTCATAATAAATCGTATAGTCTTCTTCATTTTCTATCCCTTCTTCTGGTTCGTCTTTGTCGGCAACTTCGGACTCAATACATTCCTTTTCGGCTGGCTTATTAAAGCACATTCCATAGACGCCAAAACCGATTCCGGCGAGGGCAAGAATTGCGAAAATAATTGTCAAAACCGGTGATTTCTTTTTTGTTTTTTCTGGGGTTAGTATGGGTTCTGTCGCCTGTTTTGGAACATTTTCTTCCATAAAAAATCCTTGTTTAGCTTATGGGTTTATTATAGCATAAACGTTTTAAATTTAGCTTCTTAATTCAAAACAGAGGTAAGCTTGACAAAATGCTTATGGTATGATATAATGAGGAGATAGGGCCTTTTTGGCCCGTTTTTTATTAGAGATATTTGGCAAGATATTTGCCAGTTGGAGTGGTTGGATTTTTTGCTAATTGCTCTGGAGTTCCCTGTGCACAAACTTGGCCACCGTTAGCGCCACCTTCGGGACCCATATCAATAATCCAGTCAGCAGACTTGATGACATGCAAATTATGCTCGATAATTATCATTGAATTTCCGCCATCGACGAGCTTGTTAAGAATCTTCAAAAGGCGATTGACGTCGTGAGTGTGGAGACCAGTGGTTGGCTCATCAAGAACATAGAGAGTTTTGCCCGTACTGCGTTTCGCAAGTTCTGTCGCAAGCTTGATACGTTGCGCCTCTCCGCCAGAAAATGTCGTGGCGGACTGGCCGAGTTTAATGTAGCCCAAGCCAACTTCTTGAATAGTTTTCAGTTTCGATGCAATGGCTGGAATATTACCAAAAACTTCCAAAGCTTCGTCAATTGTCATGTCGAGAACATCGAAAATTGTTTTGCCTTTGTATTTGATTTCCAGAGCTTCATGATTGTAGCGTGTGCCGTGACAGGCTGGGCATGTGACATAAACATCCGGAAGAAAATGCATTTC
>JAZUHD010000003.1:0-25525 GCA_045641545.1 Candidatus Nanosyncoccus sp. | reverse complement strand
AAGGTCGCCTTTTTTGCCTAATTCTAAATTCTTTCCTACTGCTGCAATAATTGAAATCATTTTACTCCGTAACTGGCATGATGATTTTGCCTTGGTGTTGATAATTTTCTAGGTGGATATCTTTCAGTTCTTTCGAATTATCGAATTTGAAGAAATCTTTGATGTCTGGATTGACCCAAAGTTTCGGCGCGGCGAGAGCTTTGCGCGTCATTTGGTCTTTAATGCCGTCAACTTGGTTTTCGTAGATGTGGGCATTGTTATTGACGTAGGTCATTTGGCCTGGTTGGAGGCCGGTGACCTGAGCGATGAGATAGCACAGGGTCGCATATTGAGAAACATTAAATGGCATACCGAGAGGGACATCGTTTGAACGAACGGTAACCATTATATTCAGCTTGTTGCCAGTAACATTCCATTGAGAATTCCAAACACAGCTCGGGAGGGCTGCAGTTGGGAGCCATTCGTTTTGCCAGAGGCTCATAATCATGCGGCGATTGGCCGGATCGGTTTTCAAGGTTTCAATCAAACTCTGAGTGAGTTGATATTTGTTTTCAATCCAACCATAGGCGGTGCCAATTGTGTGGGCAAATTCTTTGCCAAAATGTTTGCCCATATAATCGCCGTTTTCGTCAATTTCCCATTCATCCCAGATTTTAATGCCGCGATTATGAAGCCAGCGAACATCATTGGACTGCGCTTGGTAGATCCAGAGCATTTCAAGAACTGCGGTTTTGAAGGCGACGAATTTTGTTGTCAGAATTGGAAACTCGTCAGCCAAATCGAATGTTAGGACTTGATGTGGCAACGAGAAGGTCGTTGTCGGTTTTTCCGTCTGCGCCAAATGCGTTGGCATATTTGTCTTTGTCGAAGAATCGGTTTTTTTCTTTAAGACGCTTGGGTCGGTTGTGATCTTTTCGCCATGCTTCAAAATTCTGTCGCATAGGTCAAGATATTGTTCGTCAAATTTGCTCATTTTACCTCCGTTTTTTTCATTATAACATAATTGTTTTCTGTGCGGCATGAAAAATCCGCCCATTTCTGGACGGATTTGGTTGGATTAAGTGTTTTCAGTAAACTCAATCCATGAGAATGGTTTTTTACGAATATCTATGGCCGCTTCGGTAATTATCGAGGCGAATATATTGGCATATTTATAGTCAAGCTCTTTCATTTTTACCACGAGGCTATATGCCCAAGTGTCAAAAATATTGTCGCTTTTGACAGCTGCCGAGTATTTTTCGTCTCTATCGGAAATTGAGCCGTATTTTCTTTTTTTCTCGCTGAGAAGCCCCGGATGACCGAGCGATTCATAAAGCCCCGCTTGAAGAACTGCCTCTAATTTATCGAGAAAATAAAGCGTTTGACCAAATTCAGTGTTTTTGTCGCGCATTTGTTCGTAGAGCTCGAAGCCATGTCGGTAATCGTCGTACTCGGCGTAATTGTAGAGGAATTTTCTTATTTCATTGCCTTCGAAAAAATCCTTTTCTTTATCATTGCGAGTACCATCATCAAGAACGTCGCCCTCTTTTAGTTCTCCGAGTTCATGGATTTGTGCGCCGAAAAGAAAATCGCCAAGTTGCTCCGGCGGAACAATCTCCGGATAATGCCAGGAGAACGCTCGAGCAAGAAATTCAATTCCAGCCGTATGCTCAAGATCGGACTCGGCACGAGCCAGTTCATCTCCTTTTTTCCAAACCTTGTGGCCGGAATCATAAGGATAAATTCCGCACGTACCAAATCCACCTCTTGGAACAAATGCGAGCATTTTGTAATTACGATAGCCCTGCCAAATCAATTGCCGTTTGTTTAATTTCAAATAAACCACTCCCTTTCAAAGTACTAATCCCACCATTCTCGTTTTTAGTATAACATACTTAAAAAAGTAAACACCACTAAATCTAGCGCTTTATAGGTTTCACAGACACTTCCGTTATCTTGGCATCTTGATTATTTTATATTTTATGTTATAATCTTTATGGATTTTTGTTGAAAATTGCTCTTTAAAATCCGACTATATTTTGGAGGTGTTTATTTTGGACCATATTCGCAAAATTCACACGGCAAAGGATGCAATAAAGAAAGAGCTTTCGCCTGCTACGCAAAATACACTTAGCGAAATTGGGATTGTTACCTTAATTGACTTCGCACGTCAAAAATGCCTGACTGCTATTCCTGGCGTTGGAAAAGTTAGAGCGAAAGAAATTGAGTCAATCCTGAAGCCATTCCTGAGAGATCCGGCCGAAGACGAAGCCTTTCCGCTTGACCGTTTTTTCGAGATTATCGGTGAAGAACTCGCGTTCGACAATGTCGAATATGAAAATCGTGCCAATTGGAAGGATCTCGAATTGGATTTTTTGGAAAAACTCATTGATCATAAAGATGTTGGTCAGTTGATTTTTAACGAATATCTATACGGGTCAACGATTGAACAAATTTCAATAAGATACGAGCTTTCTGCCGAAACAGTAAAACAGCTGATTGCGGATTGTGCGGATGATATTTCATCTCGTCATTTGTACCGCAAGTTAAAGACTGCTGTTGAAGTCTCGAAACACTTTGAGTCGCCTGAGTCATTTTGCCGCCACATTGTTTTTCTATCGCCAATCGTCAATGATTCAAATATGGATGATTCTGAGTTGTTTGTCAGCTACTGGAATGATGCGGTGGAAGTTTGTCCTGAAATACTCGTTCGTTCGTTTGCTTACGACCAGCCTCTTGCCACATTAAACTTTATGGAAAGGCAGTTTCTTGCGTCGATACAAGGTCACGAATCAGCTTCTGTTCTTGAAACCAAAATTTCCGAGACGTGTTTGCCAAAGGAGATTAGAACGGCGCTCACCAGATGCTCATGGATTTGGATTAATAAAAATTATATCGACATCCATATTGAGACAATCGGCGATTTAATCAAGCTATCTGAAAGAGAAATTCTGGCAATTCGTAACATCGGACGGAAATCACTCGAGAAAATCAAGCTATTTCTCGAGAATCTCAATTTGCATCTTATGTCGGAATAAGAATTTTCCCTCGCCTGCGCGGGGGATTTTCTTTCTCGATAATTATGGTATAATATAAAAAATTCTGCACATTAATAGAAAGGGTGATTTCCTTGAGAGAAATTCGTAAGGCAAAATACGCTCAAGAGAGCATTAAAAAAGGTCTTTGCGTACGTATTTTTGACTACGTAGAAGATGTTCCTATTCGGGATTTGGTTTTATGCGCCAGGAAAAATAATTTTAAATCAATTGGGGGTCTAAATATGAGTGATGGGCGCGAGGTTAAAAACATCCTGCATGCTTTTATCTATGACAACGATACAATGCAAGAGATTAATGGTTATTACACGATATGCAACAAAGAGCCCGACTTTTCCAACGAATCTTATGAAAACTGGCAGATATGGCTGCCGGTCGCCAGAGATGTATTTAAAAATGTGAATAAATCTACGGTTTCAGATTTTCACATTGATCTCATTCGTGAATATTATCTCGAAGGAAACAAGGTTCCGCAGATAAGCACGAAATTCCACATGAACGCGGCGGATTTGTGCGCCTGCCTTAATAGCGGTTTGGCTGATTTCCGCCGTTCTCAGGTTGCGAAAAGATTAAAAGCTATTCTTGAAATCGCGGAAAGATTTGCAACTATCGATGAATTTTTAGAGACTATTGTTCTTCTTTCCCCGCTTTATGATGACGAAGGCAAGCGTCGCACGGAATTTGTTCATTTTTTCAACATTGGCAACGAATTATTCAAAAAAGAGCTGATGATGAAATTCGCAGAAATTGCTCCTGAATCAATTTCCGAAATTCTTATCCAGAAACTGAAATAGTTTCACCCAAAAGCACCGCTTCGGCGGTGTTTTTTCTTATGGTATAATTTTCTCATGGAACATTTAGAATTATTTCAATATAACTCAACCGTGATTTTGAGCTTCTTTTTTATTAGTTTTCTGGCTTTGATCTTGAGCTTTATCACAAAAGGCAAGTCGAACAATTTGTTATTTTCAAATTATCGAAGCAGTCTCTTGAATCCTTTGACCTATTTCCGAATTTTTAGTCATATTTTTGGACATTCTGGATGGCAACATTTCATGAATAATTTTATGACAATTTTGCTCGTTGGGCCACTCTGTGAAGAAAAATACGGCAGTTTAAACCTTTTAATTATGATTCTTGTGACGGCCGGGGTGACTGGAATTTTCAATATGATTATTGGAAAGAAAAGAATTCTTGGTGCGAGCGGAGTCGCATTTATGTTAATCGTCTTGTCTTCGCTTGCAAATATCGAAGCTGGCAAAATCCCACTTACTCTGGTGTTGATTTGTTTATTCTATCTCATCAACGAGATTATCGCTGGCTTGTTCAAGCACGATGGCGTGTCGCATCTTTCTCATATATTAGGCGCAGCTTGCGGAGTCGTTTTGGGGATTTTTGTATTTTAGATAAAAAGTGCCCCCAATCCTTCGGATCGGGGGCGTCGACGATCAGTACAGCGTGCAATAGGCCGCATCCCACTGTTTTCCGTTCCGTTTCATCATAGGAACTTCAGAATAGATGCCGGTGGTGGACTGATGCTTATTTCTAAAGCATCCCTTTGCATAATACCATCCTTCAGGGTAGGTCAAGTCCATAGGCTCCATATCAGTAATGAGGACGGGACCGAAACGACCATTTTTATCGTAGGTTACCTTGCCATAATTCAGAGACTCGAATACTTTTGCAGCCACTGCACCGTTAAGATCACACATTTTAACTGTTTTTGCCGACATATTACTCTCCTTCCCCCTTGCGGGCAGTTAAAGTCCTGTGGCTTTCGACGGGGTTTCCCCGTACTTTAGCTGGCTGCTTCAGCGAGAATCCCGAGCAGCACTCAATTTACATTTGAATAAACTGAGTGCTGCTCAAGACGATGGTAATATGTCATCTAATCTTCTTGGCCGTTCCTAATGCGACCACGTCTTTGTATTATATCACATATTCTATAAGTAGTCAATACTATTCAAATCCGATCTATTTATCATAAGTAGTAAAATAAGTTCGAGCGTAATTATAAAACCGCACCGAAGAAAAAACTCCCAAGAGGGAGATTTTTCTTCGTTGCCCGAGACAGGGGCCGGAAAACTTCGTTTTCCTAGACATTTTCTGCGGCGGTCAGAAAAACCTTGCGGGCAAGTTTTTCTTACCTTCTTGAAAATGGTGAACCTGGCTCAAGTCCGGTTTTGAAGACCACTAAAAAATCCCCCATTCGGGGGAGTTTTTAGTGGTGCCCGAGACAGGACTTGAACCTGCACGCTTGAGGCATATGCTCCTAAGGCATACGTGTATACCAATTTCACCACTCGGGCGTGGTGATATTATATCACGCGTTTTTCACGGATGCAAATACAGGACGATATAAACATCGTCACTGTACCGAGTAAAATTGCTAGAGGAAGCGCGGATTCTGGACCAGTTTTTGGAAGATCTTCGCTGCTCTGGCCAATCTCAATTGTCTTCACTTCTTCACCTTCAGTTTCTTCTTTTTCAGGAGTAGTTTGAACCGTTGCTGATTCACCATCATTCGAGACGGGAGGGAGATTTTTATCGCTTGCGTCTTCTTCGCTTTGTTGGTCACTTGATTCTCCCTGTTCGTCTTTTTCAGCCATACCAGCATTATTGTTATCTGTTGAGGTTTCATTTTTATTTACACCTTGTCCTCTGCCGCCATCTTGAGCAATCTCCAAAGAAGTTTCTTCGTCAGATTTTGAGGTTATAGGTTTTCTGGTTGCTACCGCAACGACAATGATAATTAATAGCAAAACAATCAAAAACATAACGATTGAAGCTATAATTGTTCTCGTTTTTTTCATAATAACTCCCTTTAATTAGGGATATTGTATCACAGTTATCTGATTTTTTTATAGACAATTATTGCCGCGGCAGCATATTCGCGACGCGAAATTGCCTCCAAACCTTCTAGAACGGGGGTAGGTGCGGTTTTGGGCATGGAGACGACTAAGATAGCACTTTCGCTCAATAAAGGCATTAGCGGTTCTATTAGTGCATCATTATAGAGGTCATAGGGCGGGTCGGCAAAAATAAGGTCAAATTTTTCATCTAATTTCAGATTTTTTATGTCTGAGATGATAATTTTTGCGTTTTCTTTTTCTGATCTTAAGACTTTTTCGAGATTGTTTTTGAGAATTCTGGCAATTTTGGGCGATTTTTCGACGAAAGTGGCAGTTTTTGCGCCGAACGAGAGCGCTTCAAGACCTAGAGCACCGGTACCAGCAAAAGCATCAAGAACGGTTTTTCCTTCTATTTTGCCATTTAACATATTGAAAAGGGCGAGTTTTTCCCTATTTCCCATTGGATGCGTTTTTTCATCGTTTGGAGAATCAAAACTCGCATGCTTGAATTTTCCGGAGATGATTTGCATTATTTTTTCCTTTTTGTGGTCGGAAGCGCAGAAGCCCAAGCGAGCGCAACGACTCGAATAATAGCAGGCAAAAGAACTTTTTCGACTTCATTGGAAATTTCTGCCGTCCAGCCTTCTTTGGCAAAACGACCATAGAGGTCGATTTTATTAATTTCACGCATGAAGGCGAGAAAGTCTTTTTCGAGGTCAAATTTTGCTAGATCTTCGGACGTGATTTCTGGAGCAACCTTTTTGTATGGAGTTGTGGCCATAACCATTGAGACTCCATATTCGAACGCGAGATGGCGACTCATAAGACCGTTTACTCCCCAATATTTCCAGTTATTCCTAAAGAAAGCGCGTGCCGATTCGCCTCGCATAATTCCCTTCAGAGGTTTATTGAATACGGTGAAAAAATCCTTCTCACCCATCATAACATTAACTGTGTCCTCCATCGGAAAATGATGCGCAGGCGTCAAACCATCGACAATAAAGTGTGCCATCCAGGCTGCTTCAAAGGAGGTACGCACATTGTCCTTGGCCTTTAGTGCCTCTTTTAGACCAAAATAATGATCTTTTATTAGCATCAAAAGCACAGTATCTTTTGGATGGTTTGGATCGATAAAATGAGACGGGTCATCTGTTCCTGGACTTTTTGCTTTTAAGCCATCCGGGCCCTTTCTGCCTTCAAATTTGTTAATTTCTTTTTGATTTGGAAAATAGACGCCTTTTTTGAGAAGCGGCGTCATTGAATAGCGTGCGGCTTGATTAATTCTCTGATGTGTTCCAGCAACCTTGCCAGTCAAAAGAGATCTTCTTGTAATATTGAATGAAAACATTTTCGTGAAATTATCTGGTCAGCTGTTGATTTTTGCAAAAGCTTAACTTTCATATTTTAACCGATTTTGCTAAAAAATGCAAGTTTAAGCTTAAATTAATTCAAGGTTGTTAATTGTTGATATTTTTTTATACTCGCTTTAAGTTCCGGATAATTTTCGAGGTTTTCTGGATTTTTCGCAAATGTTTTGACATGTTTCGATGCGGCGGAAATTAGTTTTGCATCAGTTAAGCTGGCAAAATTCAAATTGAGAGCGCCATGTTGGAGACTGCCGTATATTTCGCCTGGACCGCGAAGCTTTAAGTCAACTTCAGCAAGATGAAAACCGTCTGTGGACTTCTCTAGTTCCCTGAGGCGACGAGACGGTCCTTTGTCTTCGTCAACAACAAGATAACAGAAACTTTCCTCTTTCCCACGGCCAACACGACCCCTGAGCTGATGAATTTGGGCAAGGCCATAATTTTCCGAATTCATAATAACGATTAGGTTCGCATTTGGAACATTTACGCCAACTTCCACGACAGTCGTTGAAACAAGAATGTCAATTTTTCCTTCTGAAAAGCGTGTCATAATAGCATCTTTTTCGATATCTTTCATTTTGCCATGTAAATATTCAACTTTAGCGTTTTTAAAGGTGTTTTGCAGCTTTTCTGCCATTTTTTTGACGGAAATGGTTTTTTCATCAGAATTCGATTCGATTGTCTTACAAATCCAATAAATTTGCTGCTTTTTCCCTAGTGTTTCTCGCACTTTTGGATAGAGCTCATCGGACATTTGAATTCCGGAGATTATCTCTGTTTTTATTGGCTGACGACCCTTAGGAAGTTCGTTTAATATTGAGATTTCCAGATCACCAAAAATTGCGAGTTGGAGAGAGCGCGGAATTGGGGTGGCAGACATCGAGAGAAGATGGGGGGAGGTGGCCATTTTGGCGGTTTTGGTAAGGAGTTTTTGACGCTGATTAACACCAAAACGGTGTTGTTCGTCGATTATGCAGAGCGCGAGGTTTTTGAATTCCGTATCGTCGGTCAAAACAGCATGCGTTCCGATCACGAGGTCAATTTCGCCATTTTTAATCTTTTCTTTCAACTCGGTTTTTTTCTTTGTTGCACCAGTAAGAAGGGCAATTTTTATTCCAAACGGCTCCAGAAGCTCAGAGAGGCCCTCTGCGTGTTGTGTTGCCAGAATGGCCGTTGGTGCCAGGATAGCGGTCTGCGCGCCATTTAAGGCCGCCTGATGAGCTGCAATGGCCGCCACGACAGTTTTTCCTGAGCCAACATCGCCTTGGAGCATGCGGTTCATTGGGGTTTCTTTTTCTAAATCTTGTAGAATTTCCCAGGTGGCTTTTCTCTGTGCATTCGTCAGCTTGAACGGAAGTTTTTTGACCAGTTCTATCGTTTTTTCTTGATTGAATGGGAGTTTCTCTGCCTTCAATTTCGAATTTTCAATTTTGTTTAGATTTGCCGCCAAAATGAGCTCAAAAAGCTCCTCATAGGCAAGATATTTTCGCCCTTTTTCGGTATCTTCGTCGTTTTCGGCAAAATGGCTCCAAAATAGGGCATTTCTGCGCGAATTTTTCTTCAGAAAGTCAGGTTTCCCCTCTGTTAAAGGCAATAAATCAGGGATATCGGCAAATGAGGCTCGCATATTATTGATGATTTTTTTGAAGTTTTCGCTCTTGAACTGTCCAGAGGCCCTGTAGACGGGCCGAAACCCATTTGTGGCGTCTGAGTCGATGTCTTTCGCGAGTTGCGCCTGGGGGGATGTCAGTTGGTATCTACCTCTGTTGAATTCAAAATTTCCCGTAAAATAGTATTCTTTGTCCTCTTCAAATTGCTTAGCGCGATAAGGCTGGTTGAACCAGACAACACGAATTGCGTCAGTTTCATCACGAATCGCGCCCTCCGTAATCGTGAAATTGCGTCTTCTAGTTCTTGTGACGCGCAAATCGCTGATTTTCCCCCTAATGACGACTTTTCCTGGGCGAATATCTTTGATTTTGATGTTTTCTTGGTAATTTTCGTATGTTCTAGGCAGATAATAGAGCAAGTCTTTGACGGTTTTTATGCCGGCTTTATTGAGAATTTGAACTGTTTTTGGACCAACTCCCTTCAATTCTTCGACGTTTGCTTCTAGATTCATGTGAAAATTATAGCATGTTATTTTTCAGTTATGCGCCTCGATGCGTGATATAATTTCTTTGTCTATATTGACTTTGCATCTTAAAAAGGAGGTGATTTTCTTGATTCAAAATGGTTGGATTTTTCCGGATGGAAGTGAGTGCGAAATTCACAACACTGCTGACTCTTATAAGGATATTACCGTGTGTTTCTGCAGAGGTTATAGGTTCTGTAACGTGCAAAAATCCATAGAATTACAACAAGAACTTCAAGACTTACTCGACAGTGACACAATAGTTTCCGACTGGCAATTTATTTCCTCGTTAATTTATTCCGTCAAGAAACTACATTGGATCGCTATTATGAGTTATGGTAAAGACCAAACCGTAATCCTTCATTCTAGCCTTGATTGGCAAAAACCAATTATTGAAGAGTACAAAAAATCGCGTCTTACGGAATGTTGTTCGTTTGGTTATGTCGATGCCGATTTAGAAGAATGCGATATTTTATCAATTATTTTAAATGGCGAGCGTAGATTTTCGGAATCTGGCGAAGAATTTAGATATGACGGAACAGACGAGGAGGATTATTTTATTGACGCAGACGGTCAAATACTTCCAGTACCTTAGATATATTAATAAGATGCAAACAGGGCAGGATTTATCCTGCCCATTTTCATTGCGCTTTTTTCGAGTGTTCGTCGCGCCATTTTTTGATTTCGCCGTGATTTCCGGAGAGTAGGACGTCCGGAACAGTCATGCCGCGAAAATCGTAAGGCTTGGTGTACTGAGGATATTCGAGATTATCACCGTCAGAAAAGCTTTCAATTTCAGCGCTGGTTTCTCCACCGAGTACGCCTGGAATAAGGCGAACGATCGAATCGATCATAATCAATGCTGGGAGTTCGCCTCCGGTCAAAACATATTTTCCGAGAGAAAATTTATAGTCAACAATACTCAAGATTCGCTCGTCATAGCCTTCATAATGAGGGCAAAGAATGATATAGTGTTTTGTTTCACCTTCTGGAATTTCGGAAAATCTCTGAGCGAGCGATTGATTCCAAGTTTCGCCGACTGGAGTCGGAAGGATTACTTTTGCGGATGGGTCCTTTTCTTTGACGCTTTCAATAGCAGCAAAAACCGGCTCGCAACGAAGCAGCATTCCGTCACCGCCACCGTAGGGAGTATCATCAACGGACTTGTGCGGACCGAGGCCAAATTCGCGAAGATTAACAAAATCAAATTCGGCAATGCCGTCCCTTTTTGCTTTCCACATCATGGAAACGTTCAGATACGGCTCCAAAGCTTCCTGAAAAAGCGTGATGATTGTGAATTTGATTTTTGGCATATTTGAAATTATATCATTTTTTGCGACTTTTCGCAACTTTCTTTGGTGCTGGTTTTGATTTGAATTGGCGGTAGGTCACAAGATAGATTACGCAGAGCGCAACCAAAAGAATTGGACGAAGAATATCGAGAATAAAAATGGTATCAGCTACAACTTTTGCCGTAGTAATGCTTGCAGAGGTAAACATAAGCAAGAGTCTTTCGAGTGGAAAAATCAATGCGCGAACTAAAGCAAGAATTGCGACTGGTTTTGTGTATTTTTCAATGAGGTTTTTTGTATTCTTTTCTTTTTTGAGGCCAAGTATTTTGTGGTCTTTGAAGGCGTAAACTGAGACGAAGAGGAAAAACGCAGTGTTTAATATTGCGAGAGGGGTGGCGGATATTATTGTGATATTGTTGGCGAGAAACCAAAGGTCCGACATAGGAGTCACAAGAGAGGAGTAAAAATATGGAGCAATATAGAAAGCTAAGTTAAGGCCAAGAGTGATAAAAATTACACCAACTTCACGAGGGGCGTCTATTGGTTTCTTTGCACGGCGCGCAACCATTTTGCCGGTTTTTATTTGGTAAATGCCCCAATAAGTGAAGCATAGGCCAAGAAGTATCATTGATAATGAAATTAATATTGCCATAAGCTTATTGTAACACAAACATTTGTACCACTCTAATCAAATTAATAACGGCAGACGTTTATGATGAATGATTGTTTTCTATATTCTATTTTTAATCACTAATATTATTCTTATGCTTGACTTTTTGCAAAGAGTGTGATATAATGAGACAATTAGGGGTTTTCTACTCTTGACTCAATATCTTCCCGGTCCCGTATTCTAAATGAAGCAGGCGCTGATTGCGCGAGCCGCGGAATTTCAGGGTTAAATCGCGCTGTTCTAGGATAAATGGGCCATCGATGAGTGCATCGAGAGATTTCAAAAATTCCCAAGCTGCACCGCCTTTTTCTTTAATTTTTTCATAAGTAAAACCGCTGAATGACCAAACATTCCAACCCAGTTCGTTCCTACAAAAATCAGCAATTTCTTTACACGCCTCTGGCTGGACAAACGGTTCACCACCGCAGAAAGTAATTCCTGATTGACCTTTGAATTTTTTCAATCGCTCTTTGATTTCTTCAACGTCAACTAAAACGCCGCCATCAAAATCCCAGGTTTCCTGATTTTGACAACCTGGACAATGATTTGGGCAACCTTGGGTCCAGAGCACGGCCCGGAGGCCGTACCCATTAACTATGCTGTCGTGCTCTAGCGGACCAGAAAGGCGAATTTGCATTATTCTTTCCCCAAAGCTGATTTTTGCTCGGATTTTGCTTCCTCACGAGCAGCTTTTTCTTCTTTTGTGTAAACTCCGTCTTTATCGTTTCTAACTTCGCAAGTATCTTCATCTTTCTTGCCACATTCAACATTGTGTTTTACGCGAGCTTTCTCTTCAGCCTTCTTTGCGTCATTCCAACGATCGAGAGTTCCAACTAGATAACCGGTGATGCGGCGTAGGCGCTCAAACGGCACGTCGTCTTCTTTACGTCCACAAGACGGGCAGACATCTCCAGGAATAATTCCGGAGAAGCCGCAGACTGGATCGCGATCGACAGGGTGGTTTACTGAACCGTAGCCAATTCCACAATCGTGCATTTTTCTGATGACCGCTTCGAAGGCCTCAATGTTGTTTGATGGGTCGCCATCAAGTTCAATGTAGGTGATGTGGCCAGCATTACAGAGTTCGTGATATGGAGCTTCGATTTCGATTTTGTCGAAGGCGGAAATTGGATAATAGACTGGAACATGGAAGGAGTTGGTGTAGAATTCGCGATCAGTAATGCCTTCGAGTGTACCATATTCTTTACGGTCCATTCTCGTGAAGCGGCCAGAGAGGCCTTCGGCTGGAGTGGCAAGAAGTGAGAAGTTCAAGTGATGTTTCTTTGAATATTCATCACATTTGTCACGCATATGAGAAATGATGTCGAGACCAAGTTCGCGTACATCTTCGTCTTCACCATGATGTTTGCCGGTCATAGCGACGAGTGTTTCTGCGAGACCAATGAAACCAATCGAGAGAGTTCCATGTTTGATTACGTCGCGGAGAGTGTCGTTTGGACTGAGTTTTTCTGAATCAAACCAGTTGCCTTGACCCATGAGGAATGGGAAGTTGCGGACATGTTGGTTGGCTTGAAATTCAAAGCGTTCATATAATTCGCCTTCACAGAGATCCATGACGCGGTCGAGGTCGCGATAGAATTCTGACCAGTCCGCTTCTTCGCGTTCACCTAGTGCGATACCGTGTTTGATGCCGAGGCGAACGAGGTTGACGGTTGTGAAACTCAAATTACCACGGCCAGTCACGATGCCGTCTGACTCTGGGAAGACTGAAGCAAAGACGCGAGTGCGGCAGCCCATGGTGGCAATTTCGGTACGATAATCGCCTGGCTTGTAATATTTCAAATTGTATGGAGCATCAATGAAGCAGAAATTCGGGAAGAGGCGCTTCGAGGAGACTTCCATACTGCGTTTGAAGAGATCGTAGTTTGGATCTTCTGGGTTGTAGTTTATACCTTCCTTGACTTTGAAAATCGAGATTGGGAAGATTGGGGTTTCACCTTTTCCTAAACCTTTGTCTGTTGCTTCGAGAAGCATCTTTGAAACGAGGCGGCCAGCCGGAGAAGTGTCAGTTCCGAAGTTGATCGAGGTGAATGGAACCTGAGCACCAGCGCGAGAATGCATTGTGTTCAAGTTGTGAACGAAACCTTCCATAGCTTGTTCAGTTTCTTTTTCGGTGTCTTCAACTGAAGCTTTGATGACTGGTTTCGGAATTTTCATACGCGCTAGCTTCGCGTCGTCGCCAAATTCAATATAGTCATGAATTTCAATGTCGACCTTTTCAGCCGTGAAGCAATTATATTTTTCGAGATTACGCTTCAAAGCTTTGCGGAAGGTTTTGTTCACGCCTGGCGCCATAGCATAGTCGAAGTTTGGAATGGACTGGCCGCCGTGTTGTTCGTTTTGGTTTGCCTGGAGAATGATGGCGGCAAGTGCGGCATAAGAGCCGATTGACTGAGGAGTACGGAGATGACCATGACCAGTGTTGAAGCCTTTTTCGAAGAGCTTTAGTGGGTCAGTTTGGCAGCAAGTAAGAGTGCCGGTCGCGTAAAAATCAAGATCATGGACATGGATGTCGCCGTTACTGTGAGCGTAGGAATATTCTGGTTTCATAAGGAGAGTTTTTGCGAAAACTTTGGAACCTTCCGCGCCGAATTGGAGCATTTTGCCCATCGCAGAGTTACCATCAACGTTCGCATTGCCACGTTTGACATCTGAATCTTCTGAAGCATCTGCGATTGCGATTGTTTTATAGATTTGCATGAGATCGCTCTTTGAAACGCGGATATCACTTCGTCTTTGACGATAATCAGCATAGTGCCTTGCGGTTCGCTTGAAACCTTCACATGCTAATACTTTTTCAACAACATCTTGAATTTGCTCAACATTTGGAATTCGCTGTTTAATGGTTTCTTTTGCTGTTTCTACAACTTTTTCGCCAAGTTCTTTCGCTTTATCGGCATTAAACTCGCCAGTTGTAACTCCGGCTTTGCGAATTGCATCTGTAATTTTTTCGAGATTAAAATCGACGATTTTGCCATCTCTTTTTATGATTTTTTTGAACATAGAAAAATATACCTCCTTAAACTATTTTCTATTCGTTTTTATTTTTTCTAATTTTCTGACGCCATATTTAGTGTCTTGAAATAATAATATACCGCTACATGTGGCGAGTCAATAGAAAAAGCTTATATTTTTGTTGTAATTTTTACATCATTTTACTTTTTCGTCTTTTGTGATATAAAATATCCATTTTTACCTCTGTTAGCTGCTACACTCTTCTTGTTTTTGGCGTTAATTTTGGCCAAAAATGAAAGTGTTGTAAAAATTACAACACTTTACATATTTGGCTTTTATGTTATCTCTGGACTTTCCCTGTTTTCTTCTTATTCTTATGTCTTTGGTAAGTTAATTTGTGAGTCTCTACAGTAATGATTGGGAAGAGGAATGACATTCCAGCGACGCAAAGTAGAACTGCGAATGGTACTTCGACTGTGGATACGAAGGACATAAGTGGACCAAAAGTTGCAAGTAACTGCAAGACGAATGCCAATAGAAATGCACCGAGGAAAAGCCAGTTTTTGACTTTGAGCCGTTTGAAGCATGATTCATAAATCCCACGAACCGTAAAGGCGTTTGACCATTGCATAACTACGAGGGAGACGAATGCAAGTGTGTTTGCTTGTTCATGCGACAGAACTGAATTTGTTACGAAGTAAACGAAGAGAGTCATGGCTGCCATCGAACAAGCAATAATAATGATCCGTTCAACTAAAACTCTAGGCAAAATTGGAGCATCTTTCGATTCTGGTTTTTCCGCCAGAATGCGGCGCTCGGTCGGTTCTAGCCCAATTGGAAGAATCATAATTGAATCTGTGACGAGGTTGACCCAGAGAATTTGAATTGGAAGGAGCAATTGTTCTTTACCAAAGATAAGTGCCGTCAACATTACTAAAACTTCGCCGGCATTAGTGGCTAGTAAATAAATTAACATGCGACGAATGTTTGCAAGAATTACACGTCCTTCTTTTATGGCTTCGACAATGTTTTTGAAATTATTATCAATCAAGACGATGTCGCCGGCATCCTGAACAATCGACGGTCCGTCGCCCATAGCAATACCAATATGGGCGTTCGTGAGAGCTGGAACATCATTAACGCCGTCGCCCGTCATTGCAACGACTTCAGAATTTTTGATGATTTCTAGAATCTTATATTTGTCTTCTGGCGTCACTCTGGCAAAAACTGTTGCGTGCTTGATTTTTTCCATCAACACTTCCTCGCTCATCTCCTTCAATTTTGAGCAGTCGAGAACTTCATCTGGTTTTTTGGCAAGGCCAAGTTTTTTACCAATCGCAAAAGCTGTTCCGGCGTGGTCGCCTGTGACCATTTTTATTTTGACGCCGATATTTTGTGCTTCTCTTATTGAACTACGTGCTTCGGCACGAATCGTGTCAGAAACAGCAATAAGTCCAACAAAATCGAATTTGTCACTGCTTTCTAGGCGAGACAATTCATTTATCGCATGCTTCGGTGCAACCTCGGCCAAAGCAAGGACTTTGTAGCCAAATTCTGAAAATTCATCAAGCCGCATTCTAATCTCTTCTTGTTCTTTTTCCGAGAGTTTTGAATGACTCATGACCGTTTCTGGTTCACCTTTGATGTAGATTTTCATCTTGCCATTCTTGCTTTCAAAGAGATTACCAGACATGCTGATTCCGTGCTCAAAAGCGAAGGAATGAGCTGGTTCAAGCGGCTCGACTTTATTTGAGACGTAATTCCAGAGGCATTTATCCATCGGATCACCAGATTCATTTTTTGGCAAAGCAGTTCTTGCGATAAAATCATCTGGATGTGTCAATTTTTTCTTTAACCAAATTTTTTGAAGAGAGAGACGGTTTTCTGTCAAAGTTCCGGTTTTATCTGAAGCAACCGTCGTTACGACACCAATCGATTCGATGGCACGAAGTTCTTTGACGAGGGCTTTTTTCTTCGCCATTCTCGAAGCGCCGATTGCTAAAATCACGGCCGTTGCGATTGGCAGGTCTTCCGGAATAGCAGACACGATCATTGCAAGCGTAAATTCGGCAGCGTTAAAAAATGGGATACCATTGATTAACTGTACCGCGAGGATAATTGCAGCCATCGAAAGCACTACGATGGCGATTTTCACTACAAGTTTGTTAATTTTTTCTTGAATTGGACTTGCGGTCGAGTCGGTCGCAAGTGAAGCAATATGCCCATATTCGGTGTTATTTCCCGTCGCCACGACGACCATTTTTCCAGACCCTGTAATAACAAACGATCCGGAAAAAACCATATTCTTTTGTTCATAAATTTTTTTCGTACCAGAAAGCGCCTTGGCGTCTTTTTGAATAGAATCAGATTCGCCAGTAAGCATCGATTCGTTTGTGAGAACTCCTGTTTCTAGAATAATGCGACCATCCGCCGGGATTCTTTCACCTTCGACGAGAAAAACAATATCTCCTGGGACTAATTCGGAGGATTCAACTTCAATTTCTTTGCCCCCGCGGACAACCTTCACTTTGTGTTCTGTTTGACTTTTGAGGTTTCTCAAAATGCGTTCTGTTGAGAATTGTTGAAAATAGAAAATTCCCGCATCACAAAGAATGTCAATTACGATAATTACAATTTCCGCCAACGAACCTTGGATGATTGACAGGACCAACGCAACGAGCAGGATGATCATAAAAAGGTCACAAAAAGGTTCGATTAATTTGCGCCACAGCGGCGTCGTCTTAATATTTAATGTATTTTTGCCGTATTTGTTCTGGCGTTTTTTTGCCTCTTCAGAAGAAAGGCCTTTCTCTGGATCGACTTTAAAACTTGCCAAAATATCTTTTACGGACTGATTATAAAATTCAGACATAAAAACTCACCCTTAAACTATTTATGGTTTTATTTTATCATATGTTTTTGATGATTTATATTTTTATATCGCCGAATTTCCATGATATAATGATTTTGCACGCAATAAAATGGAGCTTTAGCTCAGTTGGCTAGAGCGCACGATTCACATTCGTGAGGTCACAGGTTCAAGCCCTGTAAGCTCCACCATTCGGGTTATAAAATAATTTTCAACTATTTCGTAATCTATAAATGTCTGTTAAATCCCTCGTTAGTACAGAGGGCTATTTTTGTGTCTTTTTCGCGACAAAAACATGCCAAAAATCGTGTTTTACCTCTATAATTTCAGCTGTTAAATCCCCTTCCATTTTAATTAAAACTCACGAAAATACCCCCTACGATATTTCTTGTAGGGGGCATAATCGTTTTTGGTGCCATCTAAAGGGGTAACTTTATTTGGCAAATGCCTTGGTCATCTCGCCAGAGTTGAATCTGGTCAGATCGGCGCTTGCTCTAATCCAAACCTTGAGGTAATCGGGGTGAGCCTTGAGGTACTCATATTCCCATTTGTGCATAACCTCAGGTCTGCTCAATCCGTAGCCAAGTCCACATCCGTCACGGTAATCGCCGGTATGTACTTGCTCGTCTGCGCAAACTGATACGCATCCATCGCCGTGTCGATATCCATCGATTACCTTACCGGTTACGAAAATGCCTTTTTTAAGGGCGTTTTCGGAATCTTCAGAAATGAAGCAAACTACTTCATCTCCAAGTCCAAACCAGTCTGCGGGTCTATGACCAGCAAGATAGGGCTTTTCTTCGGCCTGTTTCATTGCTTTTGCGATGAACCTGACATATTCGCTGATTTCAGCTTTTTTCGCGACGAGTCCGGCAAGCTTGGTCTTGAGGTATTCTACGCACGTTTCGAGAAACTCCTGTGTGCCATTTGCGATTGCGCAAGGCGTATTGAAGCGGAATTCATCATAGCCGTAGGTTCCGCTGCCATTATTGAGCTCTTCCGGGATTAAGGGACAGGTCGTAGTGATGTGGTAGCCATAACGACATAAACCACCTCCACAATGCTTGCACCATCCACAGAAATTAAACGTGGTCATGCCGGGTTTGCGATTAATCGAGTCCGCATCGAGCGGTTCAGGTTCTTGCGACCAGTTTCCGGGAGTATTGGAAATCCCAATTTTCGGGAATTCCGGATGTTCGTACTCGGCGGCCATAGCTTTGATATCTTCTACGGTTTTACCGTCCAGCATATCAACCTGAGCCTGTACGATCTTAATGCGGCCAACCATCTCCCTTTCTTCGCGTCTCCAATACTGTTTGAGATATTCGAGGTTCTTCGAGCCAAGGAAAATGAGGGTCGCTTCGGTCGGAACGTAGATACCATGCCAATAGTCCGGTATCAGTTTCTGGGGGTTGATCTTTTGATTTGTCATAGCACAAATCTCCTTTCATTTTTGGTGTGACTCATATCGAGCCAACAACAATAGGATTTATTTGCTGCTTAGCAGCATATGATGTATGATTTTATTCCTACACCCTATGCTGCCAAGCAATCTACTATGATATTCCAAAAACGATTGTAATGTTCTATGGGTACGACCCGTACACATACCTCCATTATAGCATATTTACCGAAAATTGTCAATTAAATCTCTCTGCCTGATAGTTGCGTATCTATTCTTAAGACCTAGCTAAACATTATATTGCTCTTTTTTTGTTTGTCTAAAGTCTTCCGAGACTCTTTTATGCGTATTTTCTGTATGTTGTTAAAACCTGGTTAATTGAGCCCCACCAGAACATACCTAAGTCGACATTTTGGTCGATTTTTTTGTGTAAGTATAATATAATCATAACTGTTATGAGTGAGAAAAAAGGTTCTAAAAATGTTTCAATTATTTTCTTTGGTCTTTTGACGGCCGTTTTGTTTGTTTTTATTGGATTTTTCATTGCAAAAATCTTCGAAAACACAGACGGCGTTTCGATGTATTCTGAGCCAAAGAAAATCGCACCATATCTTTATGAAATGTCGTTCACTGATTATGTGGTCGATACCGAAAATGTCACTACAAACGCCATGGAAGCTTTCGGTTGTTCGTCGGTGAGAAATGGCAATTTTTATGGTCGAAATTTTGATTATATTTTTAACGATTCTCCGGAATTCGTTGTCCATATGTCAGCAACAGACGAACGTCATGCTTCCGTCGGCGTAGCTGCTCATTTTGGCTTGCGTGAAGCTGGAATGGAAAAAGGTAAATATGCTAAACAGCTGGAACTAATACCGAATCTCACATTGGACGGGATAAATGACGCCCATGTTATTGCATCTATCAATGTCGTTCCTGGCAACGGCGATGTCGAGGAATTGACTGGAACCAATCCAGAAGGCGAACCGCTACATGCTGGATATTCCGTGCGTTATATTCTTGACAATGCAGGTTCAGCAGATGAAGCAGTTGAATTGCTTAAGACTCGTAACATTTACGGTTCTGCGGTGTCTGGATTATATCTCCACATCATGATTGCCGATCCGGAGAAAACTTATGTCGTTGAGTTTATTAATAATGAATTGATTGCACAAGAAAAGACCGGTGACGAGCAAATTATGACCAATTTTTATCGCAATCTCCCCGAGCTTACAGAACATTCTTCCGGTGTCGAACGTTATCAAATTCTGAAGGAAAATTACAACGAAGGAGATTCTTTGGTCGGAATGAGAAATTTGATGGCGCGAGTTAAGTATTCCAACGCCTATACCTTTTCCAATGACCCGGCATGGTATTCGGAAGCTGCACCACAGTCAGTCATAAACAACAAAGATTCTGCTGAATTTGCGGAATATGTCAGACTATTCGAGAATTTAAGTAAGGATTATTGGAACGCAATTACTAACGATATTAGAAATCCTGCAAATCCAAAGACTTGGCATACAACGCATAATTCGGTTTATGATATCGAAAACCAAACTTTACGCCTCACGGTCCAAGAAAAATATTCAGACTATTTTGATTTTAGCTTGGAATAGATACAATAAAATCTCCCCCCACGGGGAGATTTTTTGATGTGGAGAATTAGAGCCCAAAGGAATCTATTTCGCAATTTTCAAGAAACCAATCAGTAAAATCCGTATTTTCGTCGTATCCAATATGCTTATAATGTAGTCCCTTTAAGAATCCGCCATGACTGACAACTAGAATATTTTCAGCTTCAATTTCTCTTAGTTTATCTAGGAATTTACCAGCACGAATAAGCATGTCTTCAAGTTCTTCATAATTCTCATCTTCGTGATTTAAGCCAAGCCGCCAATGGGTGTTATGTGGCTCATTTTTACCAAACACCGTCCCTTCCAGTTTTCCCATCGATTGTTCAATAATTAATTCTTCAATTATTGTTTCACATTTCCCGTCAACAATAATTTCTGCGGTTCTTCTGGCTCTTTTTAGTGGCGACACGAAGCAGACATCAAAGTTAACATCCTTGAGTTTGTCGCGCATAATGCGAGCTTGTTCTTCGCCCTTCGCATTTAATTCGATATCTGTGCGGCCTTGACGGCGCAATTCTTTATTCCAATCTGTTTGTCCGTGACGAATTATATAAACTTTCTTCATATCTCCTACTATTATACACGAGAATTTATCTAATTTTATGTTATAATATTTTTATAAATTTTGAAAAGTTTGAAAAAGAAAAAGATGAAATTATGGAGTTTTTGGCAAAGCCGGAAGCGTATTCTGATCCAAATTTTGCCGCAAAATCTCGCAGATTGTCCGAAATTAACGAAATTCTTGATTTGAATAAGAAAATCTCTCAATTTTCGTCTGGAATCGAAGAAGCAAAGTTGCTCGTCGATGATCCTGAGCTTGGCGAAATGGCAAAAGAAGACATTGAAGATTTAACCAAAAAGCTCACAGAGGCTCAAGAAAAACTTGATGAAATGCTTGTTCCGCGTGACCCAAATGATGACAAACCTGCAATTTTGGAAATTCGTGCCGGCGCTGGTGGCGACGAAGCTTCCCTTTTCGCTGGCGAACTTTATCGTATGTATGTGAAATATGGCGAAAGTCACGATTTGAAAGCAGAGCTAATTTCTCAAAACGAAAATGAAGCTGGCGGAATGAAAGAAGTGATCGTGAAATTTACTGGCGATCGTCCATACGGAAAACTAAAATTCGAAGGCGGCGTACATCGTGTTCAACGTGTGCCTGTTACTGAGTCGCAAGGCCGCATTCATACATCAACCGTGACCGTCGCTGCACTGCCAGAAGCTGCAGAAGAAGATCTCGAAATTAAGCCTGAAGACCTCAGAATCGATATTTATCGTTCTGGCGGACATGGTGGTCAGGGCGTAAATACAACCGATTCCGCCGTGCGTATTACTCACCTTCCGACCGGATTAGTCGTGGCAATGCAAGACGAACGTAGTCAGCAGCAAAATCGCGTCAAAGCAATGAATATTTTGCGCTCACGACTTCTTGAAAGAAAACGTGAAGAAGATATGAAAAATGCTTCTGAAACGCGCAAATCTTTGATTGGAACTGGCGACCGAAGTGAAAAAATCCGCACTTATAATTTCCCGCAGGACAGAATTACGGATCATAGAATCCATTATTCTCGTTCAAATATCAACACTGCGATGGAAGGCGACATTGAAGATTTGATTGAGGAACTTCAAAAACATGAACGTGGACTCGTGGCTGAAGATAGCGAAAACAAAGATTGATTCTCTTGATGCTGAACTAATTTTACTTGATGAGCTGGGAGAAAAAGACCGAAGTTTTTTGGCTGCACACGGAGACTTTTCGCTAACTTCAGAACAAATTTCTAGTTTAGCGAACAAGGTTGAACGACGACGAAACGGCGAACCGCTCGCTTATCTGACAGGTTTCAGGGAATTTTATGACAGAAATTTTCGTGTTTCTTCTGATGTATTAATACCTAGAGTTGAATCCGAAACAATTGTTGATTTTGCCAAGGAATTGAAGCCTAGGACAATTCTTGATGTTGGAACTGGCAGTGGATGTTTGGCGATTACTATGAAACTAGAACTTCCAAAATCGGAAGTTTTTGCGGTTGATATTTCGGCAGAAGCATTGAAAATTGCACGAGAAAACGCAGAAAATCTCAGTGCGAATATTCGCTTTCTCGAATCAAATCTTCTTCAAAATGTTGAGGGAAATTTTGATTTGATTGTGGCGAATTTACCTTATGTTGACAGAAATTGGGACTGGATTTCCGACGATTTGAAATTTGAACCAGAATTAGCGCTGTTTGCCAAAGATGATGGGATTGAGTTGATTAAAAAACTGATTTTGCAGGCGAAAGGTCGGACGGAATATTTAATTCTCGAATCCGACACTTCACAGCAAAAAAAAATTATCGACTTTGCGGAAAAAAACGGGTTTTCCTTTATTAAAAAAGATAATTTTCAGACGGTTTTTAAGCAAAAATAGCAGCGGATGTCGCTTCGAGCGGCTTTGTCGGGTTAAACAAATTTAATGCTGCGATTTTGGCTGCTAAGTCTCCGCTCCAGAGTGCAATTGGAGAATAAGAAGTTTTTTCAATTGGTGTCGTTACCACGTCTCCGCAATTCGCGACGATAATTTGACCAGATTGAAAAGTCAAAATCGTACAAGGATAGGTTATGGTGAATTTATGAAGCGCTTCGATGACTGGCAAAATCGGCATCGAAAGTAGCAGGACTTTCGGATAATAGACGGAGCGGAAAAGTTTTTGCATTTGCGCCATCGAACCGATGAAAAACAGGTCTTCTTTTTCGATGAGATTTATCATGTCGTTTAAAACTAAGTCAATCGAGTCGCGAGTCAAAATCGTTGGCTTTGAATTATTTTTCACGGCCTCGGACACAGCAATGGAGGTTTGGGAGTTTTTTGATAAATCCCCGATAACCAAGTTCATGTCGCTCGATCCAAGCGCGTAAGAAAACTCCGACGATTTTTTGAACGAACCGCTTTCCGTGGACGGGCAAAACTCAACGCCTGGGACTGGCGGAATTTTTGAGCGAAGCGCGTCTGGAAGAACGGAAATTATGTCTCGAATTGGAAAGGTTGCGAGTTGGTTTGCGACGCGATTGACGATTGAGAAATTCTGGGAATTTCCACCGACAACAGAGACGGAACCGTGTTTTTGCTCGGGAAGATTCCAAAGTAAATCAGAAAACAAGGGTTTTTCTTGTTTGGTCCAATATTTCGGTGTATCCATTAAAATTCCATTTCTATTGAGACTGGACAATGATCGGAGCCGAAAATGTTTTCGTGAATTTCTGCGGAACGGAGCGCGCTTGAAAGTTCCGACGAAATGAAGAAATAATCGATGCGCCAGCCGACATTATTTTCGCGCGCATGACCCCAATGCGACCACCAAGAATATCTTTGCTCATTTGGATGAAGCGTACGGAAAGTATCAATGAAACCTTTTTCGATGAGATTAGTGATTCCCCGACGCTCTTCGTCGGTGAAGCCGGCGGAATGATGGTTAGTGTTTGGGCGCGCAATATCGATTTCTTCGTGTGCAGCGTTGAAATCACCACAGGTAACAACCGGTTTCTTTTTTTCGAGTTCTTTCAAGAGATTCAAATAGCTTGGATCCCAAATTTTCTCACGAAGTTCAAGTCGAGAAAGGTCTGGCTTTGAATTTGGAGTATAGACGTTCACGAGGATGAACTTTTCGAACTCAACAGCGACAATGCGCCCTTCGTTCTTTGGATTTCCGTATTGATCTTCACAATCAAAAAGCTCCAAATCAACCTTTGAGAATTTTACCCCATTTTTCACAAAAATTGCCGTTCCGGCATAACCGGCACGATCGGCAGAATTCCAAACTTCTTCATAATCTAATAAATCGATTTCAACTTGATCTTTTTTTGATTTGATTTCTTGCAGACAAATCACATCTGGAGTTTCCGCCTCGATGAATTTTTGGAGAGCACCTTTTTTCAAAACCGCGCGCAGGCCGTTTACGTTCCAAGAGTAGATTCTCATCAGTATCTTCCTCTTTCAATATCGCGTTTTTTAATGGTTTCGCGTTTGTCGTATTTCTTTTTACCCTTACCAATTGCAATGACGAGTTTTATATGACGTTCACCACCGAGAAGTTTCACGGGAACGATTGTCGAGCCGGCAACCTTTTCGCGATTAAGCGCGGCGATCTGTTTTTTCGTGGCAAGAAGTTTGATATTTCTGGCGGTTTCTGCGCCAAGCGTCAAGTTGTTTAGCCAAAGTTCATTGTCTCGGATTGTCACGAAACTACCTTTGAGCTGGACGTGGTGATCACGAATCGAGCGGACTTCTTTGCCGCTCAGAACCATGCCAGTAGAAAGCTCGTCGCCAAGTTCGTAATCATAGTGTGCGCGACGATTGACGGTGACAGAATCTGAAACTTTCTTCTTTTTCATGAGATAATTATAGCATAAAAAATACCCCCGTGAAATTCACAGGGGTAAGGTGCTAAGGGAGAGTTATGCGGGGTTAATAGTTCCGGCATAGTCTACAGAAAACCAGACGATTCCGTCAGGATCATTCTTGACGTCACCAACTCTATTCTTCAACATTGAGTTTTTAATCGATGCCGAAGGAACTCCGTAGAAAAGATTATTAACATCTTCATATACGACAGTTGTCTCGATAATACTACCAGTTTGGATTTCGCCATAAGTAGCATTATTGTACCCTGCTTCTGGATACGCGTGCAGATTGCACGCTTCCTCAATACGAATCGTATACTCGCCTTGATAACGAATATACTTCTTATAATCAAGATTATCGTATTCGCCGGGATCCTTGTCGTAGCAATAGACGTCAGAATAATATCCGTTGACCCAAACAATGCCCGTTTTGGCATCGATTTTGTCGTAGGACGTATTTGATGCCATCTCGACTTTTCCCGAAATATCATCGTATAGTACACCAAACCATGTGGTGTTTTCCGTTTCACCTTCAACTTTGAAGGCTTTTGAAACGTAGATTTCCGTTCCGGATTTAATACGGCCAACCAAGGTTGCATCTTCGAGCTTTGGATATGAACGCACTGCAGGATCCGAACCCTTGTCAGGGTTTATTACGACAAACTTGATCAATGACTCTTCTGTGTTTCTATCTTTGAAGAGTTCCTCATAATCGAAGTCCTCGGTCATAACGGGCTCAGGAGTCGGCTTGTCAGCTTTTTTCTTGCTTGTAACAACACAAATTGTTACCGCTATTACAGCAACGAGAATCATAGCCACTAAGGCAAGGACGAAGGTTTTGTTATTTCCACTCACAATTTTTTTAGTATTCATTCTCTATGAATACCTCCCTTTTTTAAATTTTGGGTTCCACA
>JAZUHD010000002.1:0-15410 GCA_045641545.1 Candidatus Nanosyncoccus sp. | reverse complement strand
ATGGTCTGGGTGACAGGACTTGAACCTGCGACCTCGACTTCCCAAAAGTCGCGCGCTACCAACTGTGCTACACCCAGTAATGTCCTTATTTTAGCACAAAATTATAGAAAAAACAACTTTTCTTTTGTGTTTACTTTTTAAGGATTATGATATAATTAAGGCATTATGGAAGGTAATACAGTTAAAAAAGAGAAAAGAAATGGCGTCCAATCACGTGCAATTCTGGTTTTCGGCGCGCCTTGTAGTGGGAAAACAACTTTTTGTGAGCATTTTGCAAAAAAATTCAAGGCTCCTTATTTTGACCTTGGAAAACTAGCAAACGACTACAAACTTGATAGAAAAATGATTGTTTTTCTTGTTGAGCAAATTGCAAAAACAGGTCAAATGCTCGTTATCGAGGGTGGACTTGATACCGAAGCAAATCGTGTTGAAATTCGCAATATTCTTCGGAATGCTGGATATATTTCTTCGCTCGTTTGGATTCAAACTGATGTTGGAACAATTCGTTCTCGTCTGAAATCTCGTCTCAAAACAGTTGCTGCCGCAAAGGCTGAATATGACGAAAGAATCGGTGCGCTTGAGGCACCAACAGATTTTGAAGCTCCAATTGTTTTGTCTGGAAAACATACGTTTGAGACTCAACTCAGACATGTCCTTTCTCAAATTAAATAAAAATGATTGTTGTTGATAAGGAATTTGGTGAGGTAATCGTCAGAAAAAATCCGCTTTCGAATGGGATAAAGTTTTCCGTCTCAACTTCCGGACGATTACAAATGTCAGTCCCAAAATATACTGGTAATTTTTTGGTCAAGAGATTTTTGAATGTTAATCGCGATGTGATTCGTGAAAAATTGCCAGTCAAAGACCCATTCACGCAACGTGCAAGAGATGCAAAAAAGAAAATTTTAATGAAAAAGGCGAAAGAATACCTTCCCTATCGCCTTGAATATTTTGCAAAACTCTATGGTTATTCCTACGAAAAATGCCGTTTGTCACATGCAAATACGCGTTGGGGGAGTTGTTCTAGTTCTGGGACGATTTCCCTCAATATTGGGCTTATGAACGTGCCGGAACCACTGCGAGATTATGTTATTATCCACGAATTAGCTCATTTGAACCACATGGATCATTCGGATAAGTTTTGGGCTGAGGTCCAGAGTCACGATCCGAAATTTAAAGACCATCGTCGAAGGTTAAAAATGTTTAATCCTGGCGTCTAGACGTGTTATAATGAGCTTATGTATAGGTTGTCGCTAATAATTAATGAGATTTATAATAAATATTTGCCACTCGCTACTAATGCGGGAATTCAGTTGAATCTGGATTTTCCAGACACGACAACTAAAGTCAAAAATCCTGAAAAAGTCAAAAAAGATCTCGAAGAACATCTAGATTCCGCACTAAAGAGAACACTAAAAGGCGAAGTTTCTGTAAACGTTTTCAAGAATCGGATTGAAATTAAAGATACTGGTACCGTTCTTTCTGCGCCTGCGAAGAACTTATTGCAGTTTAATGACCATATCAAAGTTACATCTCGTGTTGGATTCGGCACAAAGGTTACAATAAAATTTCAATAAAAAAAAGAGCCCCCTTCGGGGTCTTTTTTGTTAGACTTCGTAAGCAAATAATATTAGGCGATAGTTTGAATCGTTGTTTGAACCGTTACCGCAGGTCATGAAGGCTGCAGAGTATTGTGTGCCATTGTAATTGGCGGAATAAACACCAGCCGTGAAGCCGTCAGTTTTTCCCGCTCCATTCAAATATGCCTTTGATTTTACGTCGCGAACTGCAATTTTATAGTTATGTGCCTTACCATTTATATCGATAACACGAATAACGTTGCCAACATAGGTGGTTTTTAGGCGATGAAACGCAATTGATGAATGCCCGTAGTAAAAAGTGTTCTGATATTGGACTATGCCTCTTTCAGCATCTTTACTAGTAAAACAGTTTACCGAGTTACATGCCGAAATATAATCCGTCACGTTGAAGACTGGCATTGGATCAACATATACTTTTTGTGTATAGCTTGTTGCTAAATTGATCGTATCGGTTTTTGCTTCTTTTTCAATTGGAGCTTTGTCTTCAATTTGAATTTCTGGACCTGAATCCAGTGTTTTTGAGGAAAAATCTTCGGCTTTTACGACATTAGCAAAAACAACGGTCAAAATTAATGATATAGCTAATAATAAATATTTTTTCATAAACACACACCCTTAATTAGGATATTAGTTCCATTATATCACAAAGTACTTGTTTTGTCAATATGCTTAAGATAAAATCGGCAATGTGCAACAAAAAATCCCCCTTTCGGGGGACATTTTCTCTAAATTAGCGTTTCGTCTCTTTTACTTCGTTACGGCCAAGATTTTTCTTGGTTTCGGTGAAAACAACGTGTTTGCGAAGAACTGGATCGTATTTCTTCAAGCTGAGTTTATCAGGGGTATTCATCGTGTTTTTCTTGGTGTAATAAGCACGGATTCCAGATTCCTCAGAGACGAGTCCAACGAGTTTGCGCTTTGTATTATTCTTTTTTGCCATAATTAGTTGTTATTTTATCACAGAATAAGCGTTCTGTAAATAGATTATTTCTTTGTTGCTTTTTTACCTTTTGCGCGACGTAGATGACGCTTTTTCTCTCCGCCTTTGAATCCGTATTTTTTGTTTCTCGGGTCAATAAATAGAAAGTTTCTGGGCGGATAGAAGGTGAATAATGGAATCGCAACTAGAATGAAGATAATAAAAATTATGGACAGAATTATTATGCAATTTGGAACTATTAATGAGCCATAATAATCGCATGATAGACTGCTTGGGCAATCGATAAAGTTATACGGATTACTGTAAAACGTAAATATCGCCTTAAAAGCGCATTGAGCTAAGATAATTGCTATGCAAAAAATCAAAATATCTTGCCAAACAACTTCTTTTTTTATGAAGATATTCTTAAGATAGAAGATTCCGGGAATTGCGATTAGGATGATTAAAAGGGCTGCGGCTAAACTTGGGAGAAAGGTGGGGAGATAATATAGTGGATCATGAAATGTCAACAGATAGATTGAATTAAAGAGTAGTGCTGGAATTAGTCCTATTTTTATGTGTTCCCAGGTCGATTCATTTATTGCGCCAATGAGCGCAACTGACTTTTTCTTTTTCATCCAATCATAGACGAAATGCAAGATGCACCCGACGGATATAGTGATTAATGAAGAAAAGATAATGTATGCCATAAGCATATTGTAACATGGATTTTTGATCTATTTAGAATAAAAAATGGAGCCGCGAGTCGGACTTGAACCGACGACCTGCCGCTTACAAGGCGGCTGCTCTACCAACTGAGCTATCACCGCGTTACATTATATAAAAATGGTGCGAGTGGAGGTAGTCGAAACCTCATCCCAAGTTTGGAAAACTTGTATACTAACCGCTGTACTACACTCGCGACTTCTCTATATTAGCACAAATAAAATAAAATGTAAAACAAAAAATAGCCCTTTCGGGCCATTTTGATTAATAGTTGGTTGCCTTGATTTCAAAATATGCTTGCGGGTGAGAACAAACTGGACAAACTTCAGGAGCTTTTTTGCCAATAACGACATGGCCGCAGTTGCGACAAATCCAAATTGCATCACCTTCAGATGAGAAGACTTTTCCTTCGTTGATATTTTCCAACAACTTTAGATAACGTTCTTCGTGAGTTTTTTCGATTGCGGCAACGGCACGGAATTTAGCGGCAATCTCCGTAAAACCTTCCTCTTCAGCGGTTTTTGGGAAGTCCTCGTACATATCTGTCCATTCATAGTTTTCGCCGTCTGCGGCCGCCTTCAGATTGTCTGGAGTTGATGGGACTTCACCGCCATGGAGCTCTTTGAACCACATTTTTGCGTGCTCTTTTTCGTTATTTGCGGTTTCTTCGAAAATCGCTGCGATTTGTTCATAGCCGTCTTTTTTGGCCTTCGAGGCAAAATAGGTGTATTTGTTTCTTGCTTGAGACTCGCCTGCGAAAGCGGCTTGTAAATTTTTTTCAGTTTTTGAACCTTTTAGTTCCATTTCTTCCTTTCTTTTTTTTATTCTTTTATTATTTTAGCATAAAAAATCCCCCCGCAATTTGCTTGCGGGGGTGGGAGGTTTATTTTACTTCGATATATATCGTTTGGCATGTTCCCGAATCGCTATGTTGGTAGCATTCAGAGTGCGTATCACAGAATATATCAATGTGTCCTGAAGTAATTGCTCCGCCTCTGTCTTCGCAGATATAGGTGTGACCGTTATAATAGATTTTTGTACCAAACGATACGCCTGCGGGCATCGCAACGGTTCTTCCTGCAGTTGCAGTTGCGCCTGAGGATGTTCCTCTACCGTACCCTTCGCTACATTGATAGCAAGGACAGTAATAGGTGATTTTAGTGTTCGGCTGCGCCTTATACTTGACACCGTCGATTATTACAGTGTCACCGTTTGTTGACTTCTCAGTTGCTATTTCTTGATTAGATTTTTTTGCAGATTTTTCTTGCGATGCAGTTGTCAGTGTCTTCTCAACTTTTTCAGGAAGCTTCGTTTCTTGTTCCTGAGTAGTTGATGGTCTTTCGGCTGCAATTTCTTTAGACTCATTCGCTTGGGTTGCTTGTTCTTGTTTTTCATTTACGCTCGATTGAGTTGTTTCTTCGATTGCTTTGGTCTTCTCTCCCTGAAGTCCAATAGCCATTTTTTCCGACAGTACAATGTCTTCGTTTGCTGTCGTTGTTAAAACTTCTGTTTCCGTAACATTATTTTTGTTTAATTCGTCTTCAATTATCTGAAGTTCTTGGGTTTCGTTTTTCGAAGCAGATTTTTCTTTCGAATCTACGTCGATAGTGTTCGCTATGATATCCAGGTGGCTTTCGTTAGTTGGCGCATACGTCACAGAAAGCAAGATGAGCGTTATTGAGAAAACAATTGAGCCAATCAGTAGATTTTTAATAAAAATTCCTCCCTTTGCTTATGCCTTAATCTTTTATTCTATAGCATACTTGTCTATTATATCATATATTGGCCTAAAAGTCAATTAATAGCGTATCCTTTTACCAATGAAAAACCCCTCTTTCGAGGGGTTATTGGGAGGAAGTTTTTCAAATTATTTACCAATCTACGTATACATCGAGCGTGTTATATGCGCATCCCGAATCGTAAATTTTTCCATTCTTTCCGAATGGTGTGGGAACTATCGTTCCTTTTGATAGTTTTGTCGATGCGAGGCAAATATTATCATTGCCATCGCAAACGAATCCACTATCATCGACGTGTCTGCCAGGAATTCGCAAACCCGGTCCTGGTAATACTCGCTGCGAATACCAGGTCCAGCGCCAACCGTTCCAATTGATCACGCCCTGGGTTCTGAAATATCCTGGCCCATAAATGGCCTTTGTTGATAGGTTCGATGTGGTAGTCGCCTTTGTTTGTTCTACTTTCTTGGTAACCGCTTCGGCTTTCTTTGTTGTATCTGTTACCTTCTTAGTAGTCTCTTTTGTTGTGGGCCCTTGCGCAACCGTTGTCGTTCCTTTCGTAATTTCTTCTTTCTTCGTTGAATCTTCCGTCTTCGCAACAGCTGCTTTTTCTGCTTTCGTTGTTGATTCTTCAGATTCCGTAATGTCAATTTCTTCTTCTGCCTTTGTCGTTGTTTCATTAGACTTTGTGGTATCAACTTCATTTGCAATCATCGTTGATTCAAGTGTTTGCGTGTCCGCGCTCGCTTCATACATTGAAATTTCTGCCGAATAGGCTTTTAATTCTGCGCGCGTTGAGAAAGCCAGAATTATCAGTGTTAAAGAAAAGCATACGCTACCTATAAGTATTTTGTTAATATAGATCACTCCTTACTTAATTCTTAGCCTCCCAACTAAGAATTACTTTTTAATTATAGCATAAGTTATCCATAATGTCAATACTTTTAATCTGCAGCGTATTCTGGTTTTATATATGGACCACGTTCAACGAATTCAAACCTCTATTTTTTATTTTATCGCACGAAATATCTGTATGATACCATTCTATTGCATAAAATTTTAGTTGATGCACTATGAAAACATTAATTACCTTGTAATATTTTTCATTTCATGTTAATATTTATTTGTTGTGCCGTCTTAGCTCAGTGGTAGAGCACTTCCATGGTAAGGAAGGGGTCATGAGTTCAAATCTCATAGACGGCTCCATTTTTTATCTCTTAGAATTATTTAGTCAAAAGAATGCTCCCCAGCTAATATTAAAGGCAAATGTGATAATTTATTACATGAAATTATCTAGATGCGTCAATAATATTAGGTTTTTAATTCATTTACCTATTTCTACTGACTAGCATGAAAGGCTGGAACACTTCGATATCTCCAAAGATGGTTAGTTGATATTTTGTTTATTAATAATTTCATGTCTGTTTCCTTGACATTTTTTTATGATATGATATAATTGTTTGGTTCCAAAAGCTGCTATTCGCTTGTGAAGGAGGTGATTATATGGGCAGTAAAAAGGAAGGTTCTTTACAATTTGTGAAGAATTATCTGCATCATTTTCGGGATGGCAAGACCACGGATGAAATCGCGCAGATTTATAACATCTCGCGCTCGCATGCTTATATGCTTTTATCCGAAGTTGCCGAACGTGAAAACGTAGACCGCGCATCGTTGTTACGTTTTCCGCACGCTAAGCCTCGTCCTTATATGCGTTCTGTTGGGGAAGGTCAAAGTACGATCGATGATAAAATTTTCGAGACTACTTTTGATTCGCTCGTCAGCGCTTTGCAACTTGGCGAGGATCTGGCAAAGATCGTAGACGTAATTTTGAAAATATAGAAAGAAGGTAATTAAATTGTCAAAAAGCATAAATTCCATGACGGCAAAAAATGTAAGGTACGCCATAGATAAGGGCGTATCTATTGAGGAGCTGCTTGAGAAATACGCCTGCTCTGAGGAAGAGTTCGATCGCAGACTCGCGCTCATTTATAAATATGAACACGTAGATATGAAGGCAAAAATAATCAAGGCCGCCTCGAAAAAAAAGGGAAAGAAGAAAGTCAATGTATCTTCTCCTGATCCGGAGGAAAAAACCGATATTCGCGGCATTCCTGCTCCTGAGCAGAATAACAATGACGAAAGCCTCGAGAGTTTACGTACTAAAGAGGAGTCCCTTTCTCACGAAATTATCGTCCTTGAAGGCGATTTGAAGGCCATCGATGATAACGCAGAACAAATTAATAGCAGAACAACAAAGATTAATGACGCAGTTAGTGCTCTCATGACGAAGCTGAATGCCTACAATGAGGAACTGATGGGTCTTCTTGACGAAAAATCTTCTCTGATGGAACGTAAGGACAACACTATCCTTACCATTCGTAAACTGAAAAAGGAGCTTGCCGATACCAGAGCAAGGATCTCTGAATTAACAAAGATTCACCTGCTCGTCCACCTGAGCGGCGACTTCGAACTTCCGAACGGAGAAGAGGATATGGTTCTCGACTCGTTGACCGGTTTCACCGACAAGCTCGTTGAGTTGGTTGGTATGTCTGAGTTGAGCGAGATTAACGTCCTGATGCTCAGAACTATCGCGATGACCCTTTGTGTTCTGCAGAACTCTGACCGCGAGTTTATACTTGAGTTCGATAACGATGAGTTGGAAATTGCTTTCCATATTACGTCTGAGATTCTCAAGAAAGACTCTGTTGTCTAATATTTTCTTCACAAAAGTGCCACCTTTTCGAAGGCGGCACTTTTTTATTGTTTTTATGCTAGAATAAAGAAAAGGAGAAATAATGAAAGATAAATTGAAAAAGTTCATAAATGGAAATATATTATTGTCGATTTTGTTTATTACACTTGGAGTTTTTATTGCGCTTTTCCCTGGCGAAACGATTATGATTTTTGCCTATAGCACTGGAACAATCATGCTTGCTTACGGAATTTTTCTTCTTATCTCTGGACGCAAAAGTATGTTCAACCCATTTGGGTTTTCAATTCTTGGCGTCGCGCTGGTTGTACTTGGACTCAATGCATTTGTTAATTCTGAGCGTATCGTGGCGTTCTTGCCGCTCGTGCTTGGAATTTGGTTTATTGGAGCAAGTATCAGCAAATTAAAAATGTGTGCTAGTTTGAAAACCGTCAGCCTAAAATCATATATTTTGGCGCTGATTTTGGCTTTTCTTTCGATGGGAATTGGAATTTATTTTGTGATTTTCCCAATCGACGCATCAGAGAAAATCACCATGATTCTTGGGATTCTGCTTGCCGTTTATGCCGTAACCGATCTTGTTGATATGATTATTTTCAAGAAGAATATGCAAAAAGTTGATGATTTTTTTAGTAAAGATATTAAGCAAGTAACCGGAAAAACTGATGTTCCGGAAGCAAAAGTTGTTAACGAAAAGAAAAAATAGTTTAGTATTTCTTCGCGTTTAAGGAATTATAATATTCAAATAATTTCAAGCATTCGTCGCGGTCTAGTTCTTCGCATGGACAGATTTCTTTTGCGCCATCGCGACTACCAAAAGCTTCGTCAAATTTCACGTCCCTAAAGCCAATCATTTCATTATCCTTCAAGGTGCAGCCATA
The DNA here is from genome assembly GCA_045641545.1 of Candidatus Nanosyncoccus sp. GTDB lineage: Bacteria > Patescibacteriota > Saccharimonadia > Saccharimonadales > Saccharimonadaceae > Nanosyncoccus. The sequence goes on along the minus strand of JAZUHD010000002.1, from coordinate 6,837 downwards.
ATATATTTTTTGAATATTTGCCCACATACAAGCTGTCATACACATGGTACATGGCTCGCCGGTAGTATAAAGTTCACATCCTGACAAATCAAAAGTACCAAGTTTCTTGCAAGCTTGCCTGATCGTCCAGATTTCTCCGTGAGCAGATGGGTCATTTTCTGCTAAAACGTGATTGTGGCCAACCGCGATTACTTCGTCATTTTTCACAATGCAAGTACCGAATGGTCCGCCATTCCCATTTTCTATTCCTTCTTTTGCTGATTTTATTGCAAGTTCCATGTATTTATTCATGTCTTCATTATAGCTTATTTTGAGATAAAATAGTTTTGTGGAAAGAACTTATATCGCGATTGATCTCAAGTCGTTTTATGCCTCCGTTGAATGTGTCGAACGAGGCTTGGATCCTTTGACGGCGAAATTGGTTGTTGCCGATGAATCGAGAACCGAAAAAACGATTTGCCTCGCCGTAACACCGGCACTAAAAGCCCTCGGAATTCGTGGAAGGGCTCGACTTTTTGAAGTTCTAAGTCAGGTCCCGCAAGATGAGTTTATTATTGCACCACCGAGAATGGCGAAATATATGGATGTTTCCAATAAGATTTATGAGATTTATTGCAAATATATTTCGCCGAACGATATTCATGTTTATTCAATTGATGAAGTGTTTATGGACGTAACAAGCTATCTAAAATCATTCAACATGTCCGCCGAAGAGCTTGCGAGAAAAATGATACAGGACGTTTTGGAGCAGACTGGTGTGACGGCGACGGCTGGAATTGGAACGAATTTATATCTTGCGAAAATTGCCATGGACATTGTGGCAAAACATTTGCCGGCTGATGAATTTGGGGTGCGAATTGCTACGCTCAATGAACAGACTTATCGTGAAAAACTTTGGACGCACAAGCCACTGACAGATTTTTGGAGAATTGGTCCTGGATATGGACGAAGTTTAACCAAACTTGGGATTTATACCATGGGAGATTTGGCTAAATATTCAATTTCTGGGTCGGAAAAATTATATAAAGTCTTTGGAATTAACGCCGAACTTTTGATCGACCATGCTTGGGGATGGGAGCCAACTTTGATTTCTGATATCAAAAAACACCGTACGAACAACCATTCGCTCTGTTCTGGGCAAGTTCTTCATGAGCCGGCGAGTTTTGACCAAACTCGGCTAATTGTTAACGAGATGTCCGACCAACTTGCGCTGGATTTATGTGAGAAAAATGTATCAACTTCACAAATTGTGCTGTCGATTGGTTATGACGTTTCGAATTTGTCGCATGGATTTTTGGGTGAAATCGACATTGATCGTTATGGAAGGCGCGTACCAAAAAGCGCGCATGGCTCAATCAATTTGGATTGTCAAACGGTTTCTGCTCGGCTAATTTCTGAAAAAACTTTGGAGCTTTTTGACCGAATTGTTGATAAAAATTTGCTCGTTCGACGCATATATTTGACCGCGAATCATGTGAAGGAATATAATATCAACGATTTTAAAACTGGGCAGATTGATTTGTTTTCGAACTTCGACTCAGAACTTGAAAATGAAAAACGAGCCAAGAGACTTCAAGACGCTGAATTAAAAATTAAGAAACGATATGGCAAAAATTCAATTCTCAAAGCTATGAATTTTGAAAAAGGCGCAACGATGAGAGATCGAAATGCGCAAGTTGGAGGGCATAAAGCATGAAAAATTATGATGAAATTATCAAAATGAAACATTTTCACGCTCCCGGTCGACCATTCATGCCGAACGCTGATCGGGCGGCGCAATTTATGCCGTTTAAGTCTTTGAATGGATTTGAGGATTCTATTTCTGATTCAACTGAAGATATTTTGAGCGATGAATGGCAAAATATTGATTCGACCGAGTCGCAGGAAAACCTCGAAAATCTAGACGAGTTCGGAGTTTAGATAATAATAATATTCGAGCAATTCGTGATTGTAGTTTTTAATGATTCCGTCCGGCAAAACCAGCATGCGCGTAATGCCAATTTGCTCGACAAAATCTGGATTATGGGAGACAACAATGAGTGTTCCAGAATAATCTTTGAAGTTTTCGCCGATGACTTTTTGAGTTTCTGGGTCAAAATGGTTGGTCGGCTCATCGAGAACAATCAAATTTGCACGTTTTAAGAGGATTTTGCAGAGTGCAACGCGAGCCTTTTCGCCCGGGCTCAAAACTTCGACTTTTTTGAAAACTTCGTCACCTTCAAAAAGGAAATTTGAAAGAATTCCGCGGAGTTCTGTGTCAGTATAATCATAGCTTTGGACGTTTTCCAGGACAGTGCGGCGCTCATCGAGAATTTCAAGTTCCTGAGCATAATATGCGACGGAAACATGTGATCCAAAGAAAATATTTCCCGAATTTGGCGTGAGATTATTTGTGATCAGTTTTAATAGTGTCGATTTTCCAATGCCATTTTCGCCAACGATGAGAAATTTCTCACCGCGCGAAAGCTGGAAGGACAGTTTTTCATAAAGCTTTTCTGAACCTTCGTAGCCAAAAGTGAGATTTTGGACTTCAACTGGATATGGGCCGGAGCGTTCTTTTGGCGAAACGTCGATATCAATATGTTTATATTCTTTTTCACGTTCACCAAGTTCTTCTAGACGTTTTTCGAGAACTTTTTCGCGTTGATGACCCATGCCAATCAGTGCAGTATTACTACGCTTTGCATTGCGCGCGCGCATAACGAATTCCGTAAGTCGTTTTATTTCCCTTTCCTGTTCTGTTATTTTTGCATCCTCGGCGGCCAAATCTGCAGCATATTGACGGCGGAAAGCCGTGTAATTTCCGTGATAAACCTTTGTTTTGTGGGTGGTTCTGTTCATAAAAAGCGTAGTGTTTGTAACTTCGTCGAGAAATTGTTGGTCGTGGGAGATAATCAAAACCATGCCGTCATAATTTCTGAGATAATTCATTACGAATTTCTTCGTTTTTACGTCAAGGTGATTGGTCGGTTCGTCCAAAAGAAGGAGTGAAGCGTTCTCGAAGAGAACTTTCGCGAAAGCAACTTTTGATTTTTGGCCACCAGAAAGGTCATTCATTTTCATATCAACCAGTTCATCGAGATTCATTTTTTCGATGATTTTTAGAAGTTCACGGTCAGCATTGGCAATATCGAAACTGTCAATTTTATCCTGGAGAAGATTGATTCTTTCGAGGATTTTTTGGCTATTTGGATATTTTGCAAGTTTTTCATACTCCTCGCAAAGTTGTTTTTCGAGATCATCAAATGGACGTGCTTTGTTGACGTATTCCCAAACAGTGATTTCTGAATCTTCTTCGGGAATTTTAATTTCTTGCGGAAGATAGCCTATTCTCAATACGTCCGGATAGGTGATTTCGCCGGAATCGAGCTTTTCAATGCCTAAAATTACCTTGAAGAGTGTGGATTTTCCGGCGCCATTGACGCCAACTACGCCGATTTTTTCGCCTTTTTCGAGCTTGAAATTCGCATCAGAATAAATCTTTCTTGTTCCAAAAGTCAGATTCATATCTTTGCCTTGCATGTGATTACTATAGCATATTTTTAGATAATGCTTAAAAATTTGTTGCACATTCTAGATGTTTTTGTTATAATGATTGTTGTTGCTGGAATCGTCTAGTGGCAATGACAAGAGACTGTAAATCTCTCGGCTTCGGCCTTCGTAGGTTCGAGTCCTACTTCCAGCACCATTTTATGGCCTTTCGGGGTCTTTTTTGTTTACAATTTAGCATATCCATTTTTCTTTACTTGATTATTTTATATTTAGATGATATAGTGACCCTGTCATAGGTAACTTAACAATTTATCTAAACAAATTTATGCATGGAGGAGGAATGCATTATGAAAAAGAAGAATATCGGTCTTGGGCCCAGTGGCGGCACAGCTTCTTCGATGGCAGCGGCTTGCAAGTTTGTTGTCGAAGAATTTTCCGACGAATACAACGTTTGGGCGCTACCCGAGTGCTGGCGTCTGTTGGCTGGCATTTCGGATGGAGAATGCCATTTGTTGACACCGGAAGAAGTCAGGGATTGGGATAAAGTCGGAGGTTCTCCGTTTATTCCTTCCTGCAAAGATACCAACGTGTTTAAGGTTCCCAGCGGAAACAATCGCTTTGTCGATTTGTCTAGCAAAGTCAAGGATTTCTACGACAAAATGGATTTTCATTGCGTTCTCTATGTCGGCGGAGGTGGAACTACGCTTCAGATTTCGAGGCTCTCGAAACTGTACCCCGAACTTCATTCCGAAGTTTTGTTAGCCACAATGGATAATGACGTGAGCTGTTTCAACAATTCTCTCGGATTTGAAACTGCCGTTCAGAACAATGCGGAAGCCATTGTTGCTGGGGTTTCCGACGCATACACCATGCAGAGGCCCACGCTCATTTTCACGATGGGCTATGATACCGGCGATGTTGCACTTCGTGCTGGACTTAAAGCACAAGAATTAACCGGCAAAGTTAATTTTATCTATTTGCCTGAATCCGGAATGAATATCGATGAATTTTCCCATTACCTCAAGACAAATTATGCGGGGCGCGGCACATTCGTTGGTGTTTGTTCTGAAGGCGTTTGTAACTCAATCGGTGGGACGGATGGCGTCCACAAGAAATTCAATATCAACAGTTTTTGCGCAGAAGTTGAGGCAAAATCAGGCATTTCTTTAAAGGTTTTACAGGGCGATTATAGACAAAGATCAGGCATTCCCGTTAAGTCCGATGTTGAGCTTGCAAGAAAATACGCAAAACGCGCCTTCTGGCTTGTTTCTGAACATTTTTGGAATCAGGTCATTGGCGGCAGCGATGCCAATTTTCTTCCGTTTGATCAAGTTAGTTCAGTAATTGAAAAACAGGACTCAAGCTGGAGCACCTGGTTCAATGAGCCTAAACCCTCCATAGTACTTTAATCTAAACCCCCTGATTCTTTCGAGTCGGGGGTATTTTATATTGATTTACATTATTTTCTTTTTCATTGGTTTTTTGAGAAGTTTTTTCTTTGGCATCTTCAGTTCTGGCTTCGGTTCCGGTTTTTTGAGTTTCACCGGTTTTGAAGTTCTTTTTATCATTGGACGACGAATCGTATGTTTTTGAGCAGTTTTTTCTTCTTTCTTTGCCTTTATTGCTTCGATTTCTTCATTAATTCTTTCTGTAGTTTTTTGAACTGCCTCCGAATCGCCGCCTGCTTCATGGAGAGCCAAAATTTGGCGCAATGTTGCGGTTGAGCGTTCGATTTCGTATGAAGCCTCAAGAGCCTCGAGTGCACCCGTGCGATTACCAAGCTTCTCGTAGGCCTTTGCTAAAGCGATATAACGCGAGGGGACATCGCCTTCTGCGGCGATTGCTTGTTCGAAGGCCATGGCAGCCTTCTCGTAGGAGCCAGTTTCAAGGTAAATCAAACCCGCATTATGCAGCGAAGACGGATTACTATCGAGAGATTGGGCGATCTCGAAACATTCAATTGCTTCATCATATTTTTGCTCCTTCGCATATAGAATACCAAGGCGGTTATAGGCGGCGGCATTTTTTTCGTCAAATTTTAGGATTGTCAGTAAAGCTTTTTCTGCCCGCAATGGCTTCATTTCTTTCATGGATGTCTGTGCAACGCCCCATAATTTTTTCATTTGGGCTTTATATTTCATGGAATGTTCTTCTTCTTGTTCTTGCTTATCGAGAATAACCGGCAGAACAAAAGCAATGAACAACGCGATAACTAGAAGCAATATAACTCCGTACATAACCTTATTATATCATATCGGCGACGAGATGAAGTTTTATATTGCCGTTAGCGCTAATATTGTCATAGAGCTTAAGGAGATTTGGGAGTTTTTTGATAAATCTTTGATCTTTCGTTAGGAAGAAGGTTTTATAAGACATTTCGATTGCAGTAGCAACAACTTCGAGAACAAATTCTCTCTCTGTTTTTGTTGTAATTTCTTTCATTAATTTCGGCAAATCCGCATCAGATGCTACCATAAGACGCTTCGCAAAGGTCTTCACTTTTTCGTCCGCATCGATTTTGCCTTCTAGTGGATTGTCGATTCGTTCAATATATATTTGCGCTCGCGAAAGAATCGTCGGCAGAAGTTCGCTGATGTTTTTTGTGATAAACACAAAATGATGCTTTTCTTTTGGCTCTTCAAGATTTTTCAGAAAGGCATTTGTTGCTTCTTGCGTCATTTTTTCTGGTTGATAAATGATAAAAAACTTATCGTCTGTTTCTTTTGAATTCGTTCGCTCACAAAAAACACGCACCATATCTATTGAGATGGCTTCTTTTTTCTTGTTTTCTTCCTTAACTGGACATAATTCGAATGGAAATTTAAAATTTATTTTTTCGATGTTTTTGAGCTGAAAAATTGAGAAACCAGTTTTTTTCGCAATTTCAGGAATTTCTTCAATAGAATCAAAGAACATCACTAAATTCCGTTGGTAATTCTGATTCAAAAATCATGCGTTTGTTTTCCGGATTTCCTGGAATTGTGATTTCGAGTTTTTTCGCATGGAGAAAAAGGCGCGGTGCTTTTTTGCCGGTTCCGTAAACTGGATCACCAAAAATCGGAGTGTTCAGATATCTCAAATGAACCCGAAGCTGATGCGTTCGTCCAGATTCTGGCTTCAGCTCCAATAGCGAAAATTTTTCATCCTGCTTCAGGACCCTATAGAACGTTTTGGCCTCTTTTCCTTTTGGATCAACTTGAAATGTTGTTGGATGCTTTAGATTTCTCGCGATTGGTAAATCTATCATAGCTTCAGACAACTTCGGGCGACCTTCAACTATTGCGTTGTATGTTTTGTGAGTTTTTCTATCCTGAAATAAGTCGGAGGCCAAGCGGTCTTAGGAAG
>JAZUHD010000001.1:0-43518 GCA_045641545.1 Candidatus Nanosyncoccus sp. | reverse complement strand
CACCACCGCCACGGTCATAGCTACTTCCGCCTGTACTTCCGTTAGCCTTACAGCCGTCACCACATTTAACATTCGTGCCTTCCGTCGTTGTGCCGCCTAGACCAATATATGTAGTTCTATTTTCGTAATTATCATTATATGTTCCATTGCTACCATGAAAAACTGTTCCAATATCGAGATCGGTATGTACACTAGAATTGTTTCCGCCGGCGCCTCCATCGCCACCTTGTTTACCACCACCTGGCCCGCCTGGTCCACCAGCTCCGCCACCTCCAGCCGCCAGCATTAATGCATCATTAATATTCGTACTATAACCTAAGATAGACCAACCACCTCCAGATCCTCCGCAATAACTAACGTTACGATCATTATATTGAGCCAAACCGCCGCCATTTGCTCCACCTTTTATATTTTTCGTATTGTTTTCTCCTTTTTGACCATGACCACCAAGGGAGTACGATAAAATTTGGCCTCGTTCTAGATTGATGTAGCCATAAGTGTATCCACCTATTCCTCCTTTTCCACCATATTCATCTTGATTATAGCCATTTCCGCCCCTAGCTCCCCACAATTCTATTAGATAAATACCGCTGCGAAAATTCTCTAAGGTTCCGTTTACTGCAACATTCCAATCGTTCGTACTAGTATATGTAGCCGCAATATCCGATGCTGCTGTCGGGGAAAGAGTGATGGTTTTCGACATAATGCTTGTATCACCATAGGAGATTGATCCTTGATATGCCTGAACATAGCCATCCGCCGTAACACTACATTCGAAGTTGCCGTCATCATAATAATATGGAATTGCACTCGCTGGGGTTGTGCTAGCGGATTGATTACCGCTCGTTGTCATTGTTTGTACTGAATATATGAAGGCATTTCCGCCTGGATTTTTGCTCGCATCGACATAATTGCATTGCAGAATTTGTTCATCACCGTCATAAGTTTTCACTGCGGTTGACTGGAGCGTGATTGTTCTTGCGGTTGATTCCCATTGTGCTGTGAGAGTATGATTTGCTGTTTGAATGTTTGTTGTGGCACTCGTGACCTGGGTACCGTTCAAATACCAACCTTTGAAGGCATAGTGGGTTCTTGTTGGGGTTGGCAAATCGCCATAAGTGCTGAGATAGGTCACGGATTTGCTTGATGGACTGACCGAAGCTCCATCGCCATTTGCATCAAAAGTTACGGTATATGTTTTCGGCGTGAAGCTATTGATGGATGGAGATATAGAATATGTACCACTATATGTTTCGTCATATATAAACTCTTTGGATGTAACGGTAATCGTGCTAGTAACAAAATCTTCATAACCATCTGCTTTAATAGTACAGTTAAACGATGCCGTCAAATTATCTGTGCTAAGATTAAGTATGCCTGTTGGATTCTGCGCAGTAGAACTATTAATTATCGTCTGACCATCAGTTGATCTACAAGTTGTTGTGCTATTTGTGGATACTGGAACATTAACTTTTATTGTTCTAGCTACTGGCACCCACATAGCATAAACCGAGTGCTCTGCAGCGTTTTTATTTTCGGTGTCACCCCAAACCCTAGCTGGACTAGCATTTCTTCCCTCATATGCTCCGAACTGATACCAATGTCTAGTCGATTTATATTCATCATAATCAAAAGCAGCAATTAAATCACTGTTTGCAGGTACCTCAAGATATTTTAAGTAATCAAATTCACCGCTATCTTCATACCAACCGGCAAAATGATATCCTGTCCTTGTCGGAACCGGTGGTAAGCCATCGATGATACCCGTACCTGTGCCATATTTTGAAAGATATCTTACTTGACTTGTTTCTAGTGAAACTGAACCACCATTAGCATCATAATGAATGGTTACAAGTGGCATTTCCATCGTAATAACAAACGTTAGCTCTTTTTCGTATGGTGAAAGAGTTTTAATCCTGACAGTAATCGAGTTGCCGCCATTATCATTATTCACACGATTAAAGGCAAGTGATAAAGTATTAGTCGCAGATGATGCACCAGGGATTGTCATTGGTGAAGATTTATCGCTATCACCAACTGCTGTACCATTGATGGAGAAGTTATAATTTGGGCTTATATTGTTTGCGCCATCATCGATTGAAACAACATAAGAGACGTCTTGAGACGTATGGTTATTATCAATAAAATTCATTACATTAACCGTGGTTGTCGCAGTGAGGTTATTATCTAAAGCTAATGATTTATTCGAACCATCACTCTCGAAGATGAAGGTTCCGGTTTCAAAAGTTGTTGAAGCTTGGGTTGGAAAAGCATAGCGAGCGGCAGTTTCTTTTTCGAAATCTGAATATAAAATCAATGAAACACCAAGAGCAACAACAGCAAAGCCGAGAACTGAAACGAGTGTAATTTTTTTCTTCATGCTTTTCATGCTAGTCTGTCCATGCCTGTTTAACATCTGATGCAATGATAAGATTGTTGGTTATATCGATGAGGGATTCTGGGTTTCCGGTTGTAGAGTCCCAGGTGATTGTTAAAACGTAATCATGAGTGGTTTTTTCAAGAGGAACGGAAATTGCGTCGACAGTTTTGAAGTTGGCATCGAGCGCAATTGTCGCGCCCGTTGTTTTGTTTTTTAGACTATAAGAAACTGGAACCTTTTTGTCGGCAGCGTCTCCGAAGTTGGAAAATTGTAGGTCATATTCCAAAGAAACTTCCGAGAGATTATTGTCGTCGTCAAAGTTTTTTACGTGAAAATCAACAGTAATGCTTTTTCCTGGATCAATCTTTCCGCTCGGAGTATCCACAGAGATGTTTAGAATTGGTTTTGCAACTTCAACTTCTGCGTTGGCTACGGTGGAGACTACGAACCTTGCCCAGGTTTTTTGAACACCTGAAATCGGGACGCAAAAACAAATGGCTGAAATTGCTAACAGGACAATTGCTTTTTTCTTTCTCTTCTTTTCAGAGACCGATATCATCTTTTCTCCACTACACTTTTACTTATATAATTATACTGTTTGTGGTTTTAAAAAACAATAACCTTTTCAAAAAAAATACTCCCAGTTGGGAGTATTTTTCAGCACGAATGCGGATTATTTTTTGTCGTCAACAACTTCGCCTTCAACTGCATCAGAATCATCTTCTTTTTTGTCGTCAGTTTTTCCGTCTGCAGAAGCTTGTTGATACATTTTTGCACCAATTGGCATGATTTTGTCGCCAAGTTCTTTGGAGGCCTTTTCGAGTTCATCTTTGTCGGCGTCTTCTTTCTTCAGAACTTCTTTAGCTTCTTCAACGGCTTTTTTGATGGTTTCCTTGTCTTCGTCAGAAATCTTGTCTTTATATTCATCTGGCATTTTTTCTGCTTGATAGATTTGGTTTTCTAGGTGGTTTTTCGCGTCAATTGCTTCACGTTTTTTCTTGTCTTCGTCGGCGTGGAGCTCGGCTTCTTTTTGAGCCTTTTCAATATCTTCTTTGCTCATGTTGCCGGAGTTTTGAATTGTGATCGATTGCTCTTTACCAGTTCCCTTGTCTTTTGCAGTAACATTCAAGATGCCGTTCGCGTCAAGATTGAAGGTGACTTCGATTTGTGGAATGCCGCGTGGAGCTGGAGCAATGCCATCAAGAACGAAACGCCCAAGAGATTTGTTGTCGGAAGCGAATTCGCGTTCGCCTTGGAGAACATGAATTTCTACTTGCGGCTGGTTGTCGGATGCGGTTGAGAAAACTTGGGACTTTGAAGTTGGGATTGTAGTGTTTCTGTCAATAAGTGGAGTGGAGACGCCGCCCATGGTTTCAATACCGAGAGTTAAAGGAGTGACATCGAGAAGAAGAATGTCTTTGACGTCGCCTTGAAGGACACCGCCTTGAATGGCCGCACCAACAGCAACAACTTCGTCCGGGTTGACTCCTTGCATTGGGTCTTTGCCGAAGATTTTCTTTACCTTTTCAACGACAGCTGGCATACGGGTCATACCACCAACCATAACAACTTCGTCAATATCCTTTGCGGAAAGTTTTGCATCTTTCAAAGCCTTCTCGACTGGACCTTCGAGACGGTCAATGAGATCAGAAACTAGCTCTTCGAGTTTTGCGCGAGTCAAAGTGTGTTCAAAGTGTTTTGGACCATCTGCATCAGCGGTCAAGAATGGAAGGTTAATATCGGTTGAAGTGGCGGAAGAAAGCTCTTTCTTTGCTTTTTCAGCTTCATCTTTAACGCGTTGCATTGCTGCTGCGTCGTTTTTAATGTCAACACCGGATTCTTTCTTGAATTCGTCAAGAAGATAGTTAACAATAATATTATCGAAATCTTCACCGCCGAGGTGGGTGTCACCGTTTGTAGACATAACTTCAAAGACGCCATCGCCAAGTTCAAGGATGGAAACATCAAATGTACCACCACCAAGATCGAAAACGGCAATTTTTTCGTCTTTCTTTGATTCGAGACCATAAGCAAGAGCGGCAGCGGTTGGCTCGTTGATGATACGACGAACCTCGAGACCGGCGATTTTACCGGCATCTTTGGTTGCTTGACGTTGGGAATCATCAAAATAAGCAGGGACAGTAATGATTGCTTCTGTGACTTTTTCACCAAGGAAGGCTTCTGCATCGGCTTTGATCTTTGCAAGAGTCATTGCAGAAATTTCTTCTGGAGTGTATTCTTTTCCATCCATTTCAACACCAACAGAATTACCTTTTTTGATAATTTTGTATGGCATAATGTCGAGATCATGTTTTACTTCTTCATCTTCATATTTGCGACCAATAAGGCGCTTGATGCCATAAATGGTGTTTTTTGGATTCGTAACGCGTTGACGTTGAGCGACTTTGCCAACAAGGCGTTCGCCTTTTTTCGTAACGGCAACAACTGAAGGGGTCGTTCTGTCTCCTTCTGAATTTGTGATTACTTCTGGTTTTCCTGCGACCATGTAAGCGAAAGCGGAGTTCGTTGTTCCGAGGTCGATACCAATGATTTTTGACATAATTTTTCTCCTTTTTCTAGCAGTCGTTTAATGTGAGTGCTAATCTACCTCTAATGATAGCAAATTAGCACTCACAAGTCAAGAGTGCTAATTATGTTTATTAGCTCTGTTATTATCATTTTTATGTAATAATTTTTATGTATTTCGTTTCCCTCTTGATCCATCACGAGCATTAACATAAAAAATGTTGTAATTTTTACAACATTTTACCAAAACAGGGGAATTTTAGACTTTTTCGGCTGCAATATGGAGTAATTCTGAAAAACTGTTTGAAACGTGTGGAATTTTTGCTAATTCGGTAACAGGGAGATTGTTTTTCATGACAAGGGAAAGTTCTGGAATCATGAGGCTGGCATTTTTGGACATCAGGGTTGCACCAAACAAGGTCTTTTTCTTCTTGTCGACAAGCAATTTCAAGAAGCCGATGCGAAAATCTGTGGTGTTTGAGGCGGAAACTTCTGAAATTGGGACGAAAACTTTCAGATATTTAAGTTTGCCGTTTCTGCACTCTGTTTCGGTTTTGCCTAGAGATATGATTTCTGGATTTGTTTTCACAACTCGCGGGAAAATGTTGTAGTTGAGCGTATTCTTTTCTTTTTTTACGAGATTCAAAGTAGCAGCGGTTCCCTCGTATGCTGCACGTTCCGCAGAGCTTTCTTTGCCCAGACAGTCGCCTACTGCGTAAATATGTTTCATAGAAGTCTGGAAAAATTCGTCGGTCTTGATTCCGTTTTTGTCGAATTTTACGCCGGCGTTTTCCAAGCCTAGGTCAAGATTCGGTAACGCTCCAGTAGCAAGAAGAACTGCTTCGGATTTTGTGTTTTTTTCAACACCTCCACGGAGGAAGGAAAGTTTGATTTCGGATTTGTAGTTCGAAACCGCCAGAACGCGCGCTTCCGTAAGAACCTTGACTTTGAATTCTTCTTCAAGGTATTTCTGGAGGACAGACCCAGCCTCAACATCTTCCTTTGGGAGAAGGTGCGAATTCAGCTCGATAATTTGGACTTTTACGCCAAGGGTCGCGAAGAACTCTGCGAATTCACAGCCAGTTGCACCACCGCCTATCACCGTCATTGTTTTTGGAAGTTTTTTCAAATCAAAAACAGTGTCGGGTGTTAGGCATTTTACTGCTTCGAGACCAATAATCCCGCCTTGATTCAGGATTGAGCCACTTGCGATGATGAATTTTTTGGCAGAATAGGTTTCTTCGCCAACAGAAAGTTCATATGGCGAAAGAAAATGTGCGATTCCCTTCAGGCAAGAAATTCCAGCATTTTCATAGATCGCTTTTGAATTTGCTCCTGAACGTTTTTTTGCAAGATCAAGCCAATTTTTGAAGATTGGGTAATTGAACCTGAGGGATTTTGACGAAAGACCAAAACGTGCGCCAACAACCGAATCATGGAAGAGATCGGAAAATGACGTTGCTGAACAAAAAGGAAGGTCGCGAGAATTCAAAGCTTGGCCACCCCAGGCGGAATTTTCAGCAATAGCAACATTCAGCCCTGCCTTTTTGGCGGCGAGTACAGCGGAAGTTCCAGCTATTCCAGAACCAATGACAATTAGATCGTAATCAAACTTACTCATTTATATAATTTTATCACGATTATGGTAAATATAGGCCAAATCTTTGTTGTATTTCTTTAGCTCGTTATAGACGATTCTCTCGATGTCAGCTTCCGTAACAACTGGATGTGTTGATAAATATTTTTCGACGGATTTTGTACATTTTTCAGCAATAATTTCCGCAAATCCGATGTGAATTCTGAGCGCACGAGATTCTGCCAACAAATCTTTCCGAAGTTTTTCAGACGAAAAAATATATTTTTTTTCTGTTTCTTTTTTCACTAGAGTAATTCTCCGAGAACCTTAAATGTGAGAAGAAAAATTGCGAGAGCAATAAATCCCATACCGCAGGTAAATTTCAAAAAAGGCTTGTTCTTGACGCGCCATCGTTGAATGTCGACAATCGTACTTCCTCTGCGTATAAAGAAACGGCAAATAATTAGCGGCAAAACAGCCATAAAAACATAGAGCAGAATGCCGAGAATTTGATATGTGTTCGGAAGTTTCAAAAGCGAATCCGCTGCAATGAAGAACAAGATAATCGAAAACGGAAGCTCAGCAAGTGCGGTCAACATACCAAGAGAAAAAGCTTCAACGCGCGAAGAAGTTTTTTCGGCACGGTCATTCACATATTTCGTGACAGCTTTTGGCAACCAAAGCTCAGTCGAACGACCAGTACGATAATATATGGTGAAGAAAACAATTGCGAGAGACAGAAGCAGACCAACAATAATCGACAAAACACCGACGCTTAATTCTCCGCCAAAAAATCCAAGAATAACAAATGAAACACTTCCGAGACACAAAATTATAATGAGAGAGACACCTAGAATATAGTTTGAGACGAGTGTTCTGGTTTTCTTTGTGATGTGTTTTTTGAGACTTGAATGATAGAGCAAAAGCAATCCGCCGAGATCGAGCTGAAAAAAGGCATTGGCAAGCCCTGCAAGAAAAATAACGGCAAACGGAAGAGAAACGCTCATACTTAAATTATAGCATATATATTTCTGTGATTTCTTGTTTTCTGTGGTAAGATTTAATTATGAAAAGTGAGAGGTTAGTTTTGGGTGTGGTTCTGGTTTTTTTGGTTGGGTTCTGTTCTTTTTCTTATGTTTCTGCAGAAGATATTATTTTTGAACAGACTGGTCCGTCTGAGGAAATAACCGAAAGCTCCGATGAAATTAATAATGATGAAAAAGGTAACGAAAAAACTGAAAAAAAAGAAAATAAGACAAAAGATGAAGAATTAGAACCAGTCTTATTAATTAAGGCGGTTAGCGCTGGCGGCAAAAACAGTATCGGCGAATTGATTGAGTTAATAAATTTTGCCGACGAGCCACTCATGCTCGATGATGTTTTGATTCGATACACAAATGCCAGCGGAAAAGAATCAACTGTTTATAGATTTGATGACGGATTAAAATTAATTGGTAGAAATCTTCTTCTTAGATATTCTTCCGCCGAGGATTCAAAAAACTCCGACCTAACGTATTCAACGGATTTAGCGCAAGTTGGCGGTGAGGTCGCAATCGTTGCTGATGGAGAAGTTATCGATTCGGTTTGTTGGGGGAGCTTCAAAAACTGTGCGGAAGAAAATATTGCTTTTAATTCGAAGAAGCCAACAACACTAGTAAGGAATTTGATAATCCCAGAAGATCCTTCTCTTGGTGAAAAATATCTAGATAGTTTTTCGCATGTCGCCGATTATGAACCTGAATGGGAGGAAGGAAGAGTTGTGCTTGAGGCTTCGGAGCAGGAGATCATAAACGAAGAGAACAAGGAAGACAGAGAAGCTGAGAAAGATGAAAAAGAAATAATTGAACCAGTTTGTCAGGATTTGGAATTCTCAGAGATTTTTACATATTTTGAAGCTGGAAAAACAAAACAATTTATTGAATTCTTTAATCCTAGTGCAGAGAAAATTGTGTTTGATGGATGCTATTTAGAATACAAGACGAGTACTTATGAGCTTTCCGGTGAAATTGAAAGTGGTCAATATTTCGTTTTTTATCCAGATCCTGCGATAACAAAAAATCCAACAAAATCAAACACTATAATTCTCCATGACGTCGATGATTCAGCTGTTGATTATTTGACATATTTTAATGGTCAGAAAAAAGATGCTTCCTTTGCGAAATTTATTAATGACGATGGGCTAATAAGTTGGCAACAAACTTATGCATTAACTCCAGGCGAAGAAAATATTTATCAACGATTTAGGACTTGCGAAGAAGGAAAAATAATTAATGAAGCGACTGGAAAGTGCATACAAATGCACAACGATGAGGACGAGAAAAATGAGGAAGAAAAAGAAGCCGTAATGCCAATTTGCGCAGGAATACAATTTTCAGAAATTTTGAGTTTTTATGAAAATGAACAATCGGAGCAGTTCATCGAATTTTATAATTCAACTGCCGACGAAATCAATTTGAAGGGTTGTAATATTCGATATAAAAATAAATTATATGCATTGAACGGAACCGTTGATCCAGAAAAATATTTTGTCTATTTCCCCTCCGCATTCACGCTCACAAAAAATCCAACAAGTTCAAATAAAATCGAATTAATCGATGTCGATGGTTCTATTGCTGATTCTCTGACATATTTTAACGGACAAAAGAAAGCTGTTTCGTTTGCGCAATTCGGCACTAACAAAGACGGCTCGGAAATTTGGGACCAAACATATTCCCCGACACCTGGCGAGGAAAATAATTTTCAACGCTTCAAAACTTGCGAGGCGGGAAAAGTTATAAATGAGGAAACTGGAAATTGCGTAAAAATCACAACTGTCGAAACCACAATAGCCGAATGCTCTGCCGGAAGTTATCGAAACCCACTAACGAATAGATGTAAGAAATACTCAACTACAAGCTCAGTTTTGAAGGCTTGTTCTGAAGGTTATGAAAGAAATCCGCTTACGAATCGATGTCGAAAAATTGAGTCATCGGAAACAACTCTAAAAGAATGCGCCGAGGGATATGAACGAAATCCAGAAACGAATCGATGCCGAAAAATTGTCAACAATGATGGAGCGGATTATGAAATTCAAAGTGAGAATTTTGAAGAACAATCGTCGTTCGTGGCGCTTTGGGCAATTGCCGCAGTCGCATCACTTGGCGCGTTGTATATTATTTTTGAATATCGAAAAGAAATTGCCGGCGTATTTAAAAAGAAAAAATAAATTTAGATTTTGCGTGGAGCAGGAGCGGTTTCAACAATAGCGTCGAGAACTTTTTCGACATTCAAACCGGTTTTGGCGGAGACACCAATGATTTCCTCTTTTTTACATCCTAAGAGATTCATGATTTCGGCAGAAACTTTTTCGACGTCAGCGGCCGGAAGGTCGACTTTGTTTATTACTGGAATTATTTTCAAATCTTGTTCGAGGGCGAGATAGACATTTGCGAGAGTTTGCGCCTGAATTCCTTGTGTCGCATCGACAACTAAAATTGCGGTTTCGACGGCTTGGAGAGAGCGGGAAACTTCGTAAGAAAAATCAACGTGACCTGGCGTATCTATTAAATTTAATTCGAAACCTTTCCAGTGCATTTGAACTGGAGCAAGTTTAATTGTAATGCCTTTTTCGCGTTCGAGTTCCATTGAGTCAAGGAGTTGAGCTTTCATTTCGCGTTTTTCGACGGTGCCGGTCAATTCCATCATGCGGTCAGCAAGAGTGGATTTCCCATGGTCAATATGAGCGATTATGCAGAAGTTACGAATATTGTCGGTGTTCATTGTGCTATAATTATAAAACATGAAGCGAGTTTTGGCAATTTCTGGAGGGGTGGATTCGATGGTGCTTCTAGATTTTTGTGTGAAAAATTTTTCAGGCGATGATCTGATTGCTGCGCATTTTGACCACGGAACACGTCCATCATCAAAAGATGATTTTGATTTCGTTAGAAAAATAGCTGAAAAATATAATGTGAAATTTGTTGGAAAACATGTTGAACTCGGAGCGGGAGTTTCTGAAGAAAAAGCTCGGGAGGAACGTTATCGATTCCTATTTGATGTTGTTTTGAAAAATTCTGGAGTACTTTTGACCGCTCACCACCTCGACGATTTAGTGGAGTCGGTAGTTATTAATTTTATGCGCGGAACTGGAATTCGAGGACTAGCAGTAATGAATAATTCTGATATTGAAAGGCCATTTCTTTCTTGGACAAAAAAAGATATTTTGAGATACGCAGCTGAGAATGAAATTATTTTCCGTGAAGATCCAACAAATTCTTCTGACAATTATTTAAGAAACCGCATTCGATTTTCTATACGAAATTTAGATTTAGAAACAAAGCGAGGAATTCTTACGCTGCAGGATAAACAAGTTAGAAATTTGGAACAAATTCGCAACGAAGTTAATGAGATTTTGGAGAAAAATATAAAAAAGCTCGAAAATGGAATGCATCAAGTTTCGCGCACCATCTTTAACACGGATGATGAAATCGCTATTGAAATCCTAAAGGAACTTCTCGCAAGGAAAAATATTTCTTGCACACGTCCTCAACTTTTAAACTTTTTAGCGGCAATTCACAATTATCAACCTGGAAAAAAATTCAATTTACCTCATGATAAATTGGTGAAAATTCACAAAAATTATTTTGTGTTATAATGAAATTATGTTAATCAACGGGTCTAGATTAAAAAAATATCCAGTACTATCACTTCATGTGGGTGGAAAAATGGCACAAACGACCGCCCCGATTATTGATCCAAGAAAAATGCAGATTGTTGGTTTTTATGTAGACGGTCCACTTGTTGACAAAAATGAAAACGGCGACATCCTTGAGACAAAAATGGTTCGCGAGTTTTCCAATATCGGAATGATTATTGATTCTGTGGATGATTTGACGAGTGAAGGCGAGGTCGTGAAACTGGATGAGGTGTTGAATATAGGGTTCCAACTTGAAGGGAAGAAAGTTGTCACAAAAAAGAAATCGAAACTTGGGAAGGTAATCGATTATACCGTTGATCCGGACAGTTTTTTGATTATGCAACTCGTCGTTCAACGTCCACCAGTGAAGGCTTTTCTTGACCCTGAGCTTGTTATTTCTCGCAAGGAAATTGTTGAAATTACGGACGACAAAATCATCGTCAAAGATGAGGAAGAAAAAATCAAAAAGAAAGCCGCAAAAGAAGATTTTGTGCCAAATTTCGTTAATCCTTTCCGCGAACCAAATTTCGCGAAAGCTGATAGTTAAACCCCTGGCGGACGAGATAATTAATTAATTTTTGTTCGTCATATCTACTTTGTTTTTTTGCGATAATTTTCTTTATTTCCTCTTCTTCATTTCTAGGATTATTCACAAAAACATTTTCAACGATTTCTTCACTAATTCCCTTGTTTCTGAGTTCTAATTTGAGACGTTTTTCACTAATCCCCTTCTTTACGTTGCGGTTTTCGAGATAAAATTTTGCGAATTTTTCATCATCAATGTAACCGCGTTCCTCGAGACGATTCAAAACTTTTTCAATATTTTCGTTGGAGATTTCGGGAAGGATCTTGGTTTTGATTTTCAAATCTTTCTGATGTTTTTTTAATTCTTTATCGTTTTTCAGTTTTTCTTTGTTGAATTCGCGTTTTTTGTTCTCCATTTTTCGCTTGAATTGCTTTTCTTTCAAATGATCAATGGCTTCTTTTTTTGAGTGAGGACGAGAAAGAATCCATTCAAGAGAAGATTGATAGAGTTTTCCAAAATCAGACGCGGATTTCATTTCGGAAATTTCCTTGGCCGTGAAGGTTTTTCCGATTTTTATGCCAAAATCAATAACTTGGGAAATATCTAAAGAAAATTCAAACTCGCCATCAATGAAAATATTAACGCGGTTTTCATTTTTTAAAGCTTGTTTTATATCCGTCACTCGAAAAGAATCGGCTGCGTTACCAGCACATGGTTTTATTTTATCACGGTTTTGCTTATTTGTCAAGATTTCCATATTTTTCTTGAATACGCTTCGCCCAGTTCAAGAGACAAGATTGGAATATATTATCTTCGCCTAATTTTGCTTTGAGATTTGGCCAAAAGGCGACAAGGTCATCAAAATCGACCCATTTTACTTCTTCAACTTCATTATCATAGAAGGAAAATTCATCTTTTTCGTAGGTAAAATCATAGAAATAAAGGCAGACGTAGTTATTGAAACGAACATAGCAGGCACCTAGTTCAAGATTATCTTTTTCGAGTTCAACGCCAATTTCCTCTTTTACTTCGCGAAGAGCGGTGTCGAGTTTTGGTTCATCGTAGTTAATGTGACCACCAGCCGAAACATCCCATTTGTCGGGATTTCCTTTGAGCATTTTTGAACGATGTTGGAAAAGAAATTGAACTTTTCCGTCTTTGAAACGGTAAAGCATGACGGCAGCGCCGCCATATAAATTTCCTTCTTCGACTGGGTCGCCAGGAGTAATACCGCCATTCATAACACGCTCAGCGCGTGCGTCATATTCTTGCCAGAGTTCTCCGTCGTGTTCCATTAAGCCTCCTCGGCTTCTTTAAATTTTGCACGAACTTTTTCTTCGATTTCTGCCATAAGTTCTGGTTTTTCTTTGAAGAGTTTCTTCCCTGCTTCGCGACCCTGAGCAATGGTCTCGCCATTATATTTCAGGAAGGCGCCGGCTTTGTCGATGATGCCAAATTGAATAGCAAGATCAAGGACGTCACCGGTTTTTGAAATACCTTCGTTATACATGATATCAAACTCTGCAGTACGGAACGGGGCAGCAATCTTGTTTTTGACGATTTTGACCTTCGTGCGGTTGCCTGTAATGTTTTCCCCTTCTTTGATTTGGCCAGTGCGGCGAATGTCGAGACGGACCGAAGCATAGAATTTTAGCGCGTTGCCGCCGGTTGTGGTTTCTGGGTTGCCAAACATAACGCCGATTTTCATGCGAATTTGATTGATGAAAATAACTGTGGCCTTGGATTTGCTAATGATGCCGGTGAGTTTACGCATGGCTTGAGACATCAAGCGAGCTTGGAGACCCATCTGGGCGTCACCCATATCGCCGTCAATTTCGGCTTGAGGGACAAGAGCAGCAACGGAGTCAACAACAATCAAATCAACCGCATTCGAACGAACGAGGGCATCACAAATTTCAAGAGCTTGTTCGCCGTTGTCTGGTTGGGAAATTAAGAGATTTGCTGTGTCGACACCAATGCGTTTCGCATAAGCAGGATCAAGAGCGTGTTCGGCATCAATAAAGGCTGCCTGGCCGCCCTGTTTTTGAATTTCTGCGATTGCATGGAGAGTTAAGGTTGTTTTTCCAGAGGATTCTGGGCCATAAATTTCAATAATTCTGCCTTTTGGAAAACCACCGCCAAGGGCAAGGTCGAGAGAAAGAGAGCCAGATGAAAAAAGTTCGACGTCGATTTTTTTGGCGTCGCCAAGTTTCATGATTGAACCGTCGCCAAATTGTTTCGTGATTTGAGAGATGGCTAATTTCAACGCCTCGTTTTTTCCGTCATTATTGTCATTTTGTTCCACCGTTTTGTCAGCTTTCTTAGCCATAGTATTACCTCTTTTAAATGTTAGGATTATTATAGCATATGGGGGATAGGATATGAAGAGAAAATGGCGAACGTGGTTCTCTCCCAGCGTTACATACCAAAAAAATAGCCCTACGGGCTTTTTGGTAGTACCGACTGGGATCGAACCAGTGACCTTGGGCTTATGAGTCCCACGCTCTAACCATCTGAGCTACGGTACCACTTCGGTAGATTATAGCATGGAATGTTGTTTTAGAAAAGAGGAAAGGTGCCACGTGGGCACCTTAATTAATTTTACCTGTTTTTTGATGTTATGATGATTTGTCCCCCTTTTTATATTTATCCTTTTATTATAGCACATTTGAATAATTTTTGCAAGTTTTTCCCTATTGAAAAGTTGGTTCAGGTTTGATAAAATAGGTGAGCTGGAAGGGTGGCCGAGTGGTTGATGGCACTGGTCTTGAAAACCAGCAAGTTAATAGCTTCGCAGGTTCGAATCCTGTCCCTTCCGCCATGAAGATGACAAAATAAAAATACCCCCAAACGGGGTTATTTTTATTGTATAATAGGCATATGAAAATGAAAAATGGATTTACTTTGCCAGAATTGATTATTGCTGGCGCCGCTGCTGGTTTAATTTTGATTGTATTTTTTATTCAAAAAGCAAATGTTGACGCAATGAACCGCGATGATCAGAGAAAAACCGCAATTAATGCAATGTATTATGCGCTTGAAGAGGGTTTTTATGCGAAAAACGGATATTATCCTGAATATATTTCGGAAGAAAATTTGGTTTGGATGGATCCCGAGCTTTTCACTGATCCTAGCGGAGTTAATCTTGGTTCGGATGGAGGTTCATATTCTTATAATTCCGCAAACTGTAATAACGGGAAATGCAAAGAATATATTTTAAAGGCAACCCTTGAAAAAGAAGACGTTTACATAAAGAGAAACAAAAATTAGTTTATTTGCCTTTGTTGATGTGGACTAGATGAGAAATTGTCTGAATCTCATCAGTTGGAGTGTCGACATATGGGAAGGTATAGGTCGTTTCGTCGCCAACCGTAGCCATACGAATCGTACCATAATGAAAAATTGATTCGATAATACCGTTTTGTTTGAAACTAACATCCTCAATTCTGGAAAGTTCAACAACGTTTGTTGAGTGAGAAAAAAGTCCAGATCTCACAGTTTGTATTGCACGTTTGTTTGTAATGTAGAGTTTATTCCCCTTATGAACTCTAGTAGCAACAATTGTGATTAGAACAATAAGAATATAGATGCAAGGCAAAATCAGAAGAAAAACTGGGGTCATATTAAAAGACGGAAGGAGAGTGTCTTTAGGCTGAATGTTGCCAATAACAAGAGCAAAAATTGTCACAATAAGGGCAGAAACAATCGCCATAAACCAAACAAAAATAATGGAAATTCTGGCCCGTGAAATTACAAGCTCGACATATTCTTCCGGTTCAAGAGAAAGAAACGGAAAATCTTTTTGACTTCTTTGGTGACGAATTTCTTCGAGTGTCTTTTTCATGCCTATATTATATCATGAAACCTTATTATTGTCATTTCTACAATATTCTCAAAACATATTTTTTACTTACGTGTACATTTTCGCGGATATATTTTTACAACATATTCGTCAGGAAAAAATTTCTTTAATCGCTTTGCTAGGGAAATTTTTTCTTGAGAAATATTGTAAAAACCCGGAAAATACTTGCAAACAAAGTTTGCTCGCCGAGTAACCAAAAATTAGTTTTGAGAATTTGCAACACTTTTGAGGTGATTTTGCGCCTTTTTTGTGACCATTCTTCCCCTTGGCGTGCGTTCAATGAGACCAAGTTGAAGCATATATGGTTCATAATAATCCTCGATCGTCGAAGCTTCATCACCCGTGAGGGCAGCAATCGTCGTCAAACCTACTGGACGTTCTCCGTAGTTTTCGAGCATTAGCTCGAGCATGTTTCGGTCAGCGGGATCAAGACCAAGATTATCGATTTCCATTAAATCAAGAGATTTTTGAGCGACATTTTTGTCAATAATTCCATCCCCGTTTACGTCGGCAAAATCGCGAACGCGTTTGAAAATTCTGTTCGCAATACGCGGAGTAAGACGAGAGCGAGTTGCGAGAAGGGCGGTTGCTTCTGGATCGATTTTTGTGCTCAAAATTCCGGCAGTACGATTAATAATTTGTTCGATTTCGTTCTGTTTGTAGTATTCGAGACGATGAATAATACCAAAACGATCACGAAGCGGACCGGCGAGAGAACCAGTGCGGGTCGTGGCACCAATCACGGTAAAGTGGGGTAAATCGAGACGCACAGAACGCGCAGCAGGACCTTTGCCGATTACAATATCGAGCTTATAATCTTCCATAGCAGAATAAAGAACTTCTTCGACGGCGCGTTTCAAACGGTGAATTTCGTCAATAAACAGGACGTCGCCATCTTGGAGATTTGTCAAAATACTAGCAAGGTCACCAGCGCGTTCAATGGCTGGTCCAGAAGTGACACGAAGATTCGAACCGAGTTCATGAGCAATGACGTTTGCCATTGTGGTTTTTCCTAGCCCTGGAGGACCATAAAGCAGAACATGATCAAGAGTTGTTCCGTCGTCACGTTTCTTGACGGCATCAATGGCGAGTTTCAGATTATTTTTTAATCTCTCTTGGCCAATATATTCGGAAAAAGTCAGTGGACGAAGAGAAATTTCGATTTTTTGTTCTTCAGAATCTTCTTCATGAGAAGAAGTGTCAACTACGCGATTTATTCCCATGTGACTATTTTAACAGATAGGCGCTTTCGATACAAAAAAAGTGTTGTAAAAATTACAACACTTTTGGCTTGTTATCTGTTATTCGGCGTTCGTGGAGACCGAGACGACATCATCGAGATCGTCGATAGCATCAAGAAGTTTCTCGAGTTTTTCGGCATTGTCGCCTTCGATGGAGACAGTGGTATTTGGAACATATTTGAGCTCTGCTTCGGTTACGGTCATGCCGGCATCGATGAGATTTTGGCGAACTTTCATAAGATCAGAAGCTGCAGTAAAGATTTCAATGCCATCTTCCATTTCTTCGGCATCTTCTGCACCAGCATCGAGAGCAACCATCAGGGCTTCTTCCCCTTTGTCGGAAATGACAATTACGCCTTTGCGTGAGAACTGAAACATGACGGAGCCTGGATCAGCCATGCGGCCACCATTTTTTGTCAAAGCATTGCGAACTTCCGGCATTGTGCGGTTTTTGTTGTCAGTGGCAATTTCGATAATAATGCCAGCTCCAGCTGGGCCGTAAGCTTCATAGGTTTCTTCAATGAGAGATGCGGCAGATTTGTCGGCAACACGAGCAATTGCGCGTTCAATATTGGCTTTTGGCATGTTTGCTAGGCGGGCTTTTTCAAGAACCATGGCAAGACTCGGGTTCATCGTTGGGTCGGTTCCGGAACGAGCCGCGATTGCGATTTGGTTGCCAATTTTTGTGAAAAGAGCGCCACGTTTTGCGTCAACAACAGCTTTTTGACGTTTTGTGGTTGCCCATTTTGAGTGTCCTGACATGTTTTCTCCTTAAAATTAATATCGAAATTTTGTTTATTATAACACTTTCAAGAGACAAACGCAATCTTGAAACAAAAATGGTGCCGAAATCGGGGGGGCGATTTTGACACCATTTTGGTTGCGGGGGTTGGATTTGAACCAACGACCTTTTGGTTATGAGCCAAACGAGCTACCAGGCTGCTCTACCCCGCGATATATAGTGTATTCTACATTATATTATGAAAATCTGCAAGCCTTTTTAAAAATCTACAATTTTACAATCTCGATATTATCTCCGTTATATCTAATCTTCAGTATATCGACAGTTTTGGCACCCTCTTTAATTTCACTGAGCTCGACTCCTTCTGTGTTTCCACCACATTTTTTTTCATTCGTCCAACATTCGGGAGTGACTTTTATGCCTGCAACTAAGTTTGGCGTTTTCTTTTTCTGATTTTCTTCAGAATAGATCCTTAATTTATACCACTCGTTTGTTTTTAATTGTTCAACATTAACTAGTAACTCTACTCGCCTCGACTTATTCTTTTTAACGGTAATTTCAAGACCATCACTATTATTCTTTTCAAAATCCGTGTTATTTGACGGTTCGTGATAGAAACTAGTTTTTATTTTTTTCTTGGAGAAGTCTTTATAGCTACTAGAAACATTTTTATTATAAATAGCTATGTATCCACCGGATTCTGTCGGCTCCATTAATTCTAGTCTAAAATTTCGCATATTGTCTGATAATCGTGTCACACAGCCACCAAAGGCTGTAGCGCATGGAAATTCCATTACAAGGCTGAAAATCCTTTCGGTTTCTGGATCATTGTCATCAGCATAAGCGAGGGCAGTTGGCGCATAGTTTGTTGACCAGTTTGCAGTTGCTGTTTTACAATGATCATATTGTTTCGAATTAGCCGTACAACCCGTATCTACACTTTCACCTTCTGAAGCCTCCGCATAAATGGTTATTGTATCGCCTGGTTGTTTTATGTCGCCCCCAATAGTCCATCCCATAAAGACATTTCCTGCACTAGACGCTTTTGGTAAAATAAAATCTTTGTTTGGAACACTTTCTTGGATAGATATTGGCGAAGTTACAGCTTCCATAGTAAAAGGATTCATAAATGACGCTGCCTTCCCGTTCGTTTCTAGTACCAAAGCGAAGCTTGGCGCATTATTCCATACTGCTTCGTAGATAACTTCATCTTGCTTCCAGTGACATTCCCCACCACTGTTATTCGTACACTCGTAACCTTTATCCGGGTCCCCTTTTATCAAAATCCATTCCTTAAATATCCGTCCTTGACTGGTGGCGAAATAGTCATTTATTTGGAATGAGTAGTTTGCCTCACTGGGAGGCGCTTCTTCATCGTCCCAGGTTTTATCGAGGGTCAATTCGTAAAGTGTGTCCGCTGCTATATTGCTTCTAATTGGTCCAGACAGGCCGTGCAGACTCCACTTATCAGTTGACGGTAACGATATACCACTTTGAAACTTAATTGTAAGTTTACCACTATAATCTGGCGTTACTGGCGTACCGGGAGCTGTTTCGTAATCCGGATTATGAATACGAATAATTGTGGTGCGTTTGGCTGGCATGGGGCTATTCAAGGCGTCCCAGCAGGCACTAATATAAAAGTCAAAGTATTCGATTTTCTTCACGTCTGTTTCGTTATTATTTTTTACAGCAACAACCCAGAGTCCGCCGTTTGTTACGGAAGGAATACTAGACGTTAAGGCAGTTGGATTCGTATAAATCGAGTTGTTATAGATAAATGCTCCCACCGGAGTCGTCGCTACACAAGCACTATTGCCATCAATTGCAGCTTTCAAATCATCGTAATTGTTGCCTTGTGGCGAAATAGCAGCCTCAGTTATCGTAGTCCATTGAGACCCAATTGCGCCGCCAGAATTTGTTTCGTATGCTTGTTCAATAAACCGAATTGTCTCAGCCTGCGCATCAAGTTCTGTACGAACTATAGTTGATTCGAGAGCGGTCTGAGCGGAGGAAAGACCTTTATTCATGATTGCAATTGACGTAACGGCGATCGCAGAAAAAATCGCAACAGCAAGAAGAACTTCAATTATCGAGTCGCCGTGCCTTAATGGTTTGTTTACGTTTTTCATAGCGCTCTTTTCTTCTTTATTCTATACAATCCTCAACAGTATTATTCTCGCCACCAGAGTTATACGACCAACATTTGCTTTTTTCGCCGGAGACTGAAAAAGTTTTTTGAAGACTTGTCCCGCCATCATTTCCTAAAGTCATAGCGTAATCTGGGAATGGAAAACTGGAATCATAAAATTCGATACGAGACTCAGTACGAGAATAAACATCATTGGCACGACCCGTAGAATCGATAAGAACTTGAACCTGATCATATGCTATTGGATCTCCGGAAGGATCATTATACATTTCAACTTTTATATCGGTATCTGGCTGTTGATATGGGAGAGAAAGTGAAAGGAGAAAAGCACCATATTGTTTACTGCGGTTAATACTTGCGCTAATTGCGGGAATTCCGATGTAGACTGAACAAAGATATCCATTCGTAAAACTCGTCTCGTCGTTGGTAACACCTTCCTTCTTTGCGCAACGCACCGGGAAGCCGTCATGAACAACATTATTACTGTGATCGTTTGATTTGATAAAAGCATCATTTTTAAGTGTATTGTTATTAATGCCATAGGAATCATAATAAATATTACCGGTAGGATTGTTATCTAAATTCGACGGAATGAGCCAGAAAGTTCCGCGATTACTAAACTGATTTCGACTTCCTTCTTCGGTTGATGAGTCTAGACTATCAATACTAAATCCATCCTGAGTTTGGTAGAATTGTGCGACCAATACTGGAGGAACACTAATCCCATTATTATCGGCAGATTTAAAGATTGGTTTATTATTGTTATCTACATTTTTGAATTGCGTATTCGCTGAACCTAGGTTTGCTAGCGAATACCAACTAACCTTGACATACTTAATATTCTCATTCTCTCCATTAGTGTTGAGCGGGATGAGGCGTTGCGGTGAAGTCTGGTTTAAGGTTGCAAGATAATCAGTTGGATTGAGATTTATATCGATGCAAGTATAGGCTTGAAGGACGCTTTCAATGCCATCGGTACTTTCTTTAATAAGTATACCGTTGTCATCTTTTGTTCTACCGGAGAGAATATTCGCCAAGGATTCAAGCTTTTCTCCACATTCTCTGCCATTTACGGCTAGACTGGTCTCCATCTTGGTTTTGATCGTGCCGCAGTTATTATCTCCTGTTGAGTCAGATAAACAAGAATAGTATTTTTGGATTGCCATTTTTGTATCTTCTACGCCAGCTAGCGAAGATTGGTAGGCACTTTGGGAAAGATCGTTCTCGCCGCTTTTTGAGTTTTCATTAACCATTAAAACGACAAAACCAGCCGTAATGACACTAAAAAGCAAAGCGCAGACAACCACCATATAGATTGATGCCGCTCCTTGTTTTTGTGTTAATATTATTTTCGTCTTGCCTTGTTTTAGCTTTCTCATATATTGTTACCTCCTTTAGTTTGTACCGTAAAATTAAATTTGTTGGCTGCGCAATATTCGATATCATATGACGAACTAGTGTCCATATTACATGATGGATCACTTCCACTAGTATCAATGCCACCTGAAATAGAGCCAAGAATTAGATGAACGGTATAAAGAGCATCTGACGACACTTCCTCAATGACTGGTTGGTCGACTTTTAGTGAAAAAATTGCAAGATCCTGGGTTTTAATTAATTCGTCAGAAAGTAAAGTTAATGGGCTGTCATTTTTAATAGTACTATTAGAATAAGCTTGAAGATTACCGGAATTATCATAGAAAGTTTCCACACAAAGAGAGCGGGTTGGGTCTTGATATTTTTTAAGGCGAAAGGTGCCTAAACCACTTAGATCCGCACTAGCATCGCTAACAACATATAGGTCAGAACTTTTTGTATGCTCACCATCACTAGATTTCATCGTGTAGCCAGTATTCCAGACATAGGAATATTTTCCCGTACAAAAGATGCCGTATTTTTGAGCATTTGATATGGTTGTTGACGTATTTTTTATTTGCACATCCACTACTGATTGTTGAAAAATAAACTTTTGACCTCCATCGCCTTCGCAGGCTGCTTTGCTGGCCGCATCGGTGAACATTGAGCAATATGATTGATAATTAAAATTGCTTGAGGCGGAAATCGCATCA
This sequence comes from Candidatus Nanosyncoccus sp., assembly GCA_045641545.1. Classification (GTDB taxonomy): domain Bacteria; phylum Patescibacteriota; class Saccharimonadia; order Saccharimonadales; family Saccharimonadaceae; genus Nanosyncoccus. The sequence continues at coordinate 21,769 of JAZUHD010000001.1, read as the reverse complement.
GTGAATTCGGAAATTAATTCGAGTCCAACGGTGTTGATTTCCTTCATAGTGTTTCCTTTGTGGTAGGTTTGAACCATGCTTAATGTAACAGTTGCGATTGTTAATAATAAGATTGATATAAAGGCAATCGCTACTGCTAGTTCCGTCAGAGTGAAACCTTTTTTTGTTTTTAGTTTTATCCGCATAGTCCGCCCCTCTCATCGTCACTTATGATTTCAACACCAGAAGCATTATTGGCTCCTTTATGAATTTTGATCAATTTATGTTTGCCGCCAATATACCCTGCGGCCCCTTCATCGTCAGAGGAAATGCAAAAATTCATATCATCACTAGCTGAAAATCCATCTAGTTTCGGGGGGGTGCCTGTGTCAAAAATATTTGCTGAGGTCACAGATCCATTCGCTTCGTCAATAACAATAGACATATTGTTATTATCCTTTTTCAAATATGTAGATTTCATGCCGGTTTTTGGATGCGTAATGATAAGAATGGCAATCTTATTTCCATTCGCTTCTTCGGTCGCTGTGCCACCCCAACTCAAACGATATGCACTCTGCAAAGCGGCATCTGACGCAATTTCTGGAGAACAACCATTTAGTGCCGTTAATGCGGTATCCGACTCGGAACTTTTACAGGTTGCAGAACCAAGAACGGTATATTCTTCAAATGTTTTACCGTCATTTGAGATGATTATTTTTCCATAGATTGCTTTATTGCTGTTTCCTGCATTTGTCCCATACCCTTGAACATAGTTCACATCAGAATATAGTCCTTGAAGATAGTCAACAAAATTATCAACTGTATCGTTGTAACGTTTTTGGGAAATGCTGCGGCTAGTGCCAGCGATCAAAAATGCAACCAAGGCACCAGAAAGCGCAAGGAACAAAACTACTTCAATCAATGTAAAACCTTTTTTATTCAGCATTTTGTCCTCCACCGCGATCAGGGCTCTGAGATGGTTCCAATTCTCCATGTGAACACAATTCTTGATATTTGGATTCATATTCACCATTAAAATCATCGGAAATCATTTTTGATTGATAAAACTCACAAAGTTCACTAGTCTGTTCTTCGGATGGCTTTTCGATATTGACATATTCTGTTTTTATTTTGGTTTCAGCAATCGGCTTTGCTGAATTTGAATTTATTATTAAAAGAACAGCCAGAGCAATGGAGGAAACGAAGGCTAAAGATGCTGCAATAGCAAGAATAATGATGGTGTTTTTATATTTTGCGCTATCACGTCTTAATCTTTCTGTCGTCAAGCGTATCGTAGTTCTGCACTGTGGTTTCTTTGGTTTTTCTTCTGGTGTCCGAGGAGCAGCAACCGGTGTCTCAAATTCTTGCTCGGTCTTTACTTTTGATGGTTTTTTTCGGAGCAACCATTGTTGAAATGGATTATTAATAACATTAACAAAATATTCCTGATTGGAATTTGCTTTTGTTTTTTCTATATCTTCGCTACGAAAAACAGGATCTTCTTTTTTGCCACCATCATCCATATTACTTATGATTATATATTATTTGGAAGCTTTTGAAAAGTTAAATGCCGAAGAGAAATTCAAGCCATTCTAGAACATTGTCGTTTTCTTTTTTTACATCCTGAGCTACAACTTGGTGTTTTGTTTTTGCAGCTTCTGAATTTGTTGGCAAATAAATGAGTGTTTCCCCTTCTAGCTTTTTGTTAAGTTTTTTCCTGGCCGACAATTCTTGATATTCTTCTGACGAATAATAGGCATTCTCCAATTTTAAATTTTCAATTTCAAGGCCGAGTATTTCTTCTTCGTATTGTTTTTCTTGCAGCTTTTTCGACAGCTGCCAGCTCCTCGTCATTGATGTTATGGCCCCGTATGTCCACCCTAAACATAAAACTATTGCAACGGTCAAGGAAATATTTTCAGAAGTAAAAAAATTATTTTTCAAATTATAGAAGAATTTTCTAAAACTTGTCCTCAACTTTTGCATAAGCAAATTATAACATATTTTCCTAATGCGGTTTGTTACCTCTATAAAGTTATTCTTGATTTAAATATCTATATCATTTTTCGTAAAATTTATATACCACTATTCTACTTGGCGTACTAAAAATCAGCTCAAATGCTGATTTATATACGTTTTGGTGGGGGCGAATTGTCCGGGCATTAACAATCTATAAGGAGTACATTCATAGAAATCTGATAGAAATGTTATAATAATCATAAGTAATAATAAGGAATTATAAAATGAACCCAGAAACAACTAACAACCCTAGCCAAACTAATCCAACCCCAACTCAAGTTGCGGAGTCGTCAAAAAAGTGCAAGCATCTGCCAATAATTATCGTCCTAGCAATTTTAGCCGTTGCTGGACTTGGTTTTGGCGGATTTGAATTGTGGCAAAATATGCAGAAAGATAATGATATTAAAAATCTACAAGCAGAAAGCATGAAAGCCGAAGAACACAAAGAAGAAAAGCAATGCGATAATACATCAACGCTTAATATCGTCGATATAAATAAAGATGAAAAAGTAAAATATCATTATTATGCATCGCCGACAACTAAATATGGACGATATTCCCTAGTATTAACATATATAGATGATAGTAAAGGCTTTTTTGAGCTTATTAATTCCGGAGAGTTATATTCAGATTCATTTGGTGGGTATTTTGATATTAAAGGTAATAATATTATCTTATCTAAAGGACCTTTTGTTGAGGGAAATGACTTTCGAGCTGCAGAAAATATACTATTAGAAATGGGAGTCACTTTGGAGCCTAGTAATGATTTGCAGGAAAACTATAAAGGATACAAGACGGTTGTTAAAGATGGCACATTAAAACTAGGGGATGTTTCTTTCCAAAAGGTAAATTAGGCATAGATAAATTGTAAGGTTATTAACAGCCGATTCTATAGGGGTAAAAATGCGTTTTCGGACGCATTTTTACTGCAAAATCGTTGCAAAATTACACCCTAGAACCTGCAAGGTACTTAACAGACATTTACTACTAAAAAATCGGCCAAAATGCCGACTCATATATAATTTGGTGGGGGCGGCTGGGTTCGAACCAGCGACCAATCGGTTATGAGCCGACTGCTCTAACCACTGAGCTACGCCCCCCTGCCCTGGTAATTATAGCATAGATTAGGCGAGAGTTACGAATAAAATCGTCATTATTGTTGGCATCGTGACAACTGACATGAGCGTCGAAACGACCACGAGCTGACTTGCTTCGGCAACATCTCCGCCGTATTTTTCAGCAAAGAGACCAAGCGAGGTTGCAGTTGGAAGAGCTTGAATTAGGGTACAAATCAAAACCACCTCATCTGGGAAGCCAAATAGGATTTTTGTGACAAAATAAGTGATGAGCGGCGCAACAATGAGCTGAATTGCGGCAACTAAAAATAGTTTCCACTGCTTGAGAAGTTTTTTGATTTTTGCGGTTGAAAGCATATAGCCTACGCAAATCAGGGAGAGTGGGGTTGTTGCTCCGGCGACGTATTTCACTGAATCATAGACGACTGGGATGTTTTTCTGAAGATTGAAGTGTAGTAGAAACATTATCATACCCAGGACAACCGCGACAATATTGGGATTCGTGATGGTTTTTAGAATGAATTTTGCGTTGATTTTTCTTTCAAAAAGCCATACGCCGTAAGAGAAAAGTGCTAAATTAAAGGCAATTATAAAACCGCAATATGGAATAATTCCCCGTTCCCCAAAAGCCATGTTGATTAGAGGGTATCCGAGGAAGGTCGCATTGTTGAAGGCAAAGGCAAATTGCGCATTATACGACAGGTCTCCTGGGAAAAATTTTTTATTGTAAACGATTTTTGCTGCGATAATTACGAGAATCATGGTCACGAAGCCACCTGCAAGACCCATAAAAAACAGACTAAAATATTCTTCTGAAAATTCGCCCGGAAAAGCAACAAGTAGTGACGCTGGCATAAATATGGAAAGTAGAAGCTCGACAAGTTTTTTGTTCATGTTTTTGTCGACCCATTTGGCTTTTCCTAAGAAGAATCCAAGAAGGATTATTGCGACAATGACAATAAGGCTCGTATAAAATTTCGTAAAATCTAAACTTTCCATAAGCATATTGTATCATGAAAAAATAAAACCCCGAAACGAGGTTTTATTTTGATTCAATAATCTGGAAACAAATTATTTCTTTTTGAGGGTCAAGAAACCGTTGCGTGGGTTTTCGTTGACAACGCGGTCTGCTGGAAGATCACATGGAGTGCCTTTTCCGCCTTCAGCGTTCTTGGTGAAGAAATAAATTGTTTGTGGCTTGCCACCGCGGAGGGTAACTTCGGATTTGCGAAGATAGTATTTTGTTCCCTTAGCGTTAGTGTGTTCGTAAGCCATGTATTGCCTCCTTTAGATTAATGATATTCTTATCTTATGACCCTTGTCGGATGCTGTCAAGAGATAAAATGAAGATTTTTGGGGAATTATAAAAATAACAGGGATAAGCGGATTATGACCCAAATGAAAATTCTTATAATAATTACAACACTTAAGATTAAACATAAGAGAATCATCACGCCAGAAAAGGACAAAGTCCAAAGTTTGGAATTATATTCCCTTCTGTATAGTTCCGTCGATGGAATATTTGCCTTGAGCTGACTGACTAATTCTTCTGATGCTGGATATTTTTCGATTTCACCCGTCATACAGTTTAAGTACCTAGGATCACTCCAAGTCCAACCATACTCAATTGCCTGCGGTTTGCAGACATTCATTGCGGCTGCATAAATATTCCCATACTGGTTTGAATCATCTTGCACGCCAGATGAGGCTTCTTCTATGGCTTTTTCAGCATCTCGTTGGTAAGATTCTTCAAGATAAAATGGGCCAGTACCTAAGAACAGTTTGAATTCTCCGTTTTCTTCAACTATATTCACAATAATATTCTTTCTCGTGAAGGAGGCTAATTCTTCTAGCGCAACACCCGTAGTCTCGTTGTCGCCCGCTTCGTCGGCTATCTCAACTTTTTCACGTAATTGAAGCATTTTTTGATAATCGAGCCGCATACAGGAGGCGGTAAGAAAGAGCATTGGAATTAGAATCAAAATCAATTGCCAATTATGAATGTTCCCCTTTTTGAGATGAAATTTGAATTTGCCACCCATATCTTGTTATAATTATAGCATGAAAGTTTATATTTCTGGTATTTCAGGCACCGCAATGGGTGCGCTTGCATTATTTATTAAACAAGCCGGGTTTGACGTCTGTGGTTCAGATATGCGCCCCGGCGCAATTTCGCCAGCACTCAAAGCGGCGGGAGTTGATTTTGAAATTGGTTCCCAAGACGGTAGTTTTTTGCAAAAAAAATTCGATGTAGGCGAAGTTGAATGGTTTTTACACACTTCCGCGCTCAAACCAGATCACGCCGAACTTGTGCTTGCTAAACAACTTGGAATCAAAATATCAAAGCGAGATGAAATTATTAATTTAATTCTTGAGCAAACTGGCTTAAAAATGGTAGGAATTGCCGGTACACATGGTAAATCAACAACAACAGCAATGATTATTTGGACATGTCTTCAACTCGGGATCCCAATTTCTTGGCTCGAAGGAACAACGCTTGGATTTGGTCCAGCGGGAAATTTTGACCCAAAATCAAAGTTTTTGATTTATGAAGCTGACGAGTTTGATAGAAATTTTTTGCATTTTCATCCATGGCTATCGGTGATTACTGTGGTTGATTACGACCATAAGGAAATTTATCCGACCAAGGAGAATTATGATGCCGCTTTTGAACAATTTAAATCTCAAAGTCAAAACGTAATCACCTTAGACCAATGCAATCCTTCCCTCTTTAATCTCGCAGGCGAGGTTCGAAGAAAAGATGCTTCCCTTGCGCTTGAGGCCGTGAAGAAAATTATTTCAGAATATTCTGTGGAAAACTCTGTGGAAATATCGGTGGATAAAATTGTGGAAATCTTGAACCAATTCCCTGGAGCTGGTAGAAGATTTGAAAGAGTCGGAAAAAATGTTTATTCTGATTATGCACATCTCCCAGAAGAAATCAAAGCGACAATGGATATTGCGCGAGAAGAAGTCCAAAAGCTTGGACTTAGGGGACTCGTCGTGCTTTATGAACCACTTCAAAATATGCGCCAATATAATATTCGCGACCAGTACGGCGATTGCTTCCTTGGGGTTGAAAAACTTTTTTGGCTACCATCATTCCAATTGCGCGAGGATCCAAATTTGGCAATTTTGACCCCAACGGAATTGATCGAATATATGGACAATAAGGAAATTGCCGAAGCAGCAGAAATGAACGATGATTTGGTTGGAAAAGTTAGAAAATATCAAGATGACTATCTTGTTCTTTTAATGTCAGGCGGAGACGCCGACGTTTGGCTCAGAAAATCATTCGGAGATATTTAGTAGGTTTTCATCAGAAATTGATTCGATAGAATATGGATTTGGGACTGCATTTAGTTTGCGAGCTTCTTCGTTTATGTTGAGGAGATATTCTTCGAATTCTTCGTCGGTTATTTCCGCGGCACCATCTGGAAATTTATATTTTTCTTCTTTTGTGTCATTGTTTTCCTGTTGTTGGTTCTCTTTATCTTTCATGAGCTCGGGGCGAGACAAGTCGAGATAAATATCGCCGGAATCGTGATAGACAAAAAGGCTTACGCCAGTGGACAAAATGGCAATTGTGATAGCGATAATACCAAGGAGAACTAAATTTTTACCACTATTTTTCATAAGATTCTCTTATGTTTTTAACGATTTCTTGGTGTTTCGATATAATGTCCGACATGTTCATGACATCATTATTGGTTTCATCTCGGCTAATCCTAACATATTCAAGCTGGTCATAGAAATCATCAGGTTTGTTTTTGCAATCTATATTAACGAGATTCTCTAGTTGTTTGCTGTATGTGATAAAATCAGTTTTAAATTTTGCGCGCATTTCAACAAAATCTTCTTGATTTTCAGTAAGTTCTTTATACAAAACACCATTGTTTTGTAGTCTCGTATTAAGCGGGACCATATAGTTATTAAAAATTTCTGAATATTCAGACTCAAGATAAACGCGGGAATATGAATCGGAATGCTGGAGACTTTTGAGGGTTTCTTTTATCGTATCGCATCGTTCACTGATTTGATATTTCTGCTTTGACGATAAAGCAAAAGTAGCCTTATTTGATGAGGCGGCGGCAATTACGGTCGCAATAAGAATCAGCGCGGCGGTTCTAGTTTTTTGCATGGATTAATTATAACATATGATAAAATTTAAGATATGGAAAAGAAGGAAGCAAAGAATAAAGCAAAGAAATTTAGTGTATTTTTTGTAATTGGGATCGGGACGACATTGATTGATTTTGTTTTTTATTCGATCATTGCGTCGTTAATCAATAATAATGATTGGCTGATTATTCCAACTTTTATCGGCGGGACAATCGGGACAATCGCTGGTTATTTTATGAATAGCCGGCTGATTTGGAAGGACTATAAAACAACAAAACGCGAAATTTCAATATTTTTTATTTATAATGCAATAAAAACTTTCGGGATTAAGGCGATATTTACTTGGTTCTTCAAACTCCTAACGCCAATTTATAATTTTGCTTTTTCGATTTCATCTAATCTGCATTTGCCATTCACTTTCGAAATAATAGAACGCGTCGGTGTATTTGGTTTTACGGCGCTTACATGTATGTTGATTACATATTTTACATATGACAAAATAGTCTTCAGGAGTAAAAAAGAAGACTTATCTGATGAGGATTAATTTTTATTATTTTTAAAAACAAAATATAGTACTGGTGGTAATAGAAAAATATGAAGTGCGTTTGGCAGGCCAGAGAAAAATATATAGGAAATCACGAAGGAACCAATCAGCGAAAAAAACAAGTTTTTCTCACCATGTTTGCCAAATAATCGAACGACTAGACCCATATTAGCGACCAGAATTAAGATTCCAATAAACCCAAGTTCCAATGCAATTTCTATTACTTCATTTTGGACAATTTCTTTTTCCGTGATTTGGCCTTGACTCGCATCACTCATTGCTTTTCCGGCCGAGCCAATTCCAGTCCCAAATATGAAGTTAGTTGGAGTTTGCACCCAAGCCTTTAAAGCAAGATTCGACAAATTCATTCGTGTGGTGGTGGAAACTTCGGCGTAACCATCAAATTGAGATTCTACTTTTTCTTCACTATCTTTCACGTCCTGTTGATTATTTTTTTCTTCGTGTAATTCATACGGAATATCGATTATTCCAAGCGACATTTGGTTTATGACTTTCGAAACACCCGACATAAAAGTATCGTTCGTTTTCGACAATTCGGAAAATATTCCTTGGCAGCATAAAGTAAAAATGAAAGAACAAATAATCGCGGGAATAATCATGAAAATTTTTTTCTTTTTAGTTTTTATTAGTTCTAGAATTACGAGGATTAATGTTCCAACACAGAACGCATAAATAGCCCCGCGAGACATTGTTAGAAAAAGTGTGGCTACGACGAACAAAGATGATATGATGAAAAACCGTTTTTGTTTTGTGTTTTTTTCTTTATAGAAAAGATAGAGCGACAAAAATGATGGCGCCAGTAATAGATTCCCCATAAATTGAGGTTCGATTGCGAAGCCATTTGGATGGGGAAAACCAAAGACATAGCTCGTACAGCCAAGACAGAGCAGTGTGTTTTCTCTGGATATTCCTAGAACATCAAGAATACTTTGAAGCCAGCAAAAGGCACAAACCACTATTGTCGACACGAAGAAGCTTTTAAAGAAATTGTTTTTGATGAGCTGCTTATCGTTTTCTTTCAGAAAAATAATAATTGATAGTATTGAAAGCCAAACACACCAGCTCATACCAGCCGTCAAGATTGACCTAACAAGGTTTGATGACCAAAGGATAGTTATGGAAGAATAAAGCGGAAAGAGGGCGGAAATAATAATCAATATTCTTTTTTTGCGATAATTCTCTTTTATAAAAAATATTACTTTTGGAATTGAGATGATTGAAAAAAGAAAAAGCCAAATTACTGTTAGAGATAGCTCAAAATTCATGGCTGAATTTTCGCCAATTTTGATTAAAGGATAGTATGAAAAATATAAGGCAACTGGTAGTGCATAAATAAAGTATTTTTTTATTGTTTCAATATTTAGTTTTTTCACTAACAAAATCCTTAATTTTTTTATCGAATATTTTTTTATCGAAGTTTTTCGAAGACACAACTATTTCTTTTTTATCAAATTTCATTGTTTCAAATTTTTGAATCGTTTTTGATAGTGATTTTACCGTTTGCTTATCAAACAACAAACCATTCTCACCTTCTTTAATGTAATCCAGTGCACCACCTTCTCCAAAGGCAATTACCGGACAACCGGCCGCTAGAGCTTCAACTGGAGCAATACCAAAGGGCTCAAGACTAGGAAAAATATAACCTTTTGCTCTTGTCAAATAATCTTTAAGTCCATCTTGATTCATGATCGGTAAGAACTTTATATATTCCGAATTATTGGCAATTTTTTCAAGATTTTTATGTTCTGGGCCATCTCCAATAATAACTAGTTGTTTTTTTTCTTTGATACATGCTTTTATGGCAAGATCTATTCGTTTCCATGTTACCTGCCTCGAAGTTGTAACGTAAAAGTTTTCCACAGGTTTTTCCACAGATTGCTTCGAAATAAATTTCTGGACATTGACTGGAGGGGAAATGATAGTCGATTCCCTACCGTAATACTTTTTTATTAAATCTGAAGCATATTGTGAAATAGTGATAAAATAATCTGGTTTTTGAGCTGCTTTATAGTCAGCTTTCTTAAGTGGTTTAACAAAAAGTTTAAAGAAGAATCTAACAAATGGATTCAAAATACCAAAGCCAGGATTCTCTATATATGAATCATAAAATTGCCAATAGTATTGCGTCGGAACATGGCAATAACAAAAGTGCGTGGCATTACCTTTCTTAACTGATTTAGCTTCTGCTCCAGTAACCGAAATAATTATGTCATATTCAGACAAATCAAGATGATTGAAATAAATTTGACGGAGTGGTCCTAAAACTCTTCTTAGGCAGGTTGGAAATATTTGCATCCAACCTGTTCTTACATCGGCATCCAAGAACCAGTCAATTCCTCGTTTATCATATTTGCTAGTATAAATTGGGGCCTGCGGATAAAGGCCATGAATTGCCTTTAATACTCGCTCGGCACCACCGATGTTTGTCAACCAATCACAGACGATTGCAATCTTCATTATTTTGCACCCTTGCGACAAAAGACGACTGTAATTGTTTTGAATATAATTCGAATATCCATCCAGATTGTCCAGTTGCGAATATAATATAGATCTAATTGCCGGCGTTCATCAAAAGAAATTTCACGACGACCAGAAACCTGCGCTAGTCCAGTTAGACCAGACTTAATAGAAAGAAGCAAGGATCTGTCGCCATACGAACGCAATTCTCCAGGAACTAGTGCGCGAGGGCCAACGAGCGATATGTCGCCTTTCAATACGTTCCAAAATTGCGGAAGTTCATCAATGGAGGTTTTGCGCAAAATCTTGCCAAGCGTCGTGACACGAGGGTCCTTTTCTAAAAAATCACCGTTTGTTCTGTATTTTTTTATCAGTTCTGGCCTGCCCATTTTTCTGAATGCATCTTCGGGCGACATACCAGAAAATTCTGGCTTCATTGTGCGAAACTTATAAATTTTGAATTTTTTGTTGTTTTTTGTTAATCTAATGTCCGAATAGAATGCTTTTTGCCTTGGGTCGGTAATCTTAATGATCAGCCAAATAATAATAATCGGAACCAGTAATATTAGTAATGCCACTACGCTAATTAGAATATCCATAAATCTTTTTATTGCTTTCCCAAAATCATCTAGTGGAGTAGTTTTCACGATAATAGTCGGAGTGTTTCCTATTAGCTCCAATTCGCCAATTTGTGAAGATAAGACATTTTCCGCCGGTACAAAATAGTACGGAATATGGTGGTTAAGTGATTGTTTATACACGTACTCAGTATTACGACTGTCAGTTTGAAATATGACATCTGGGTGAGTTTTTTTCATAGCTTCTTTTAGCGACGAATATTGGCGCTTTTTCATATTTTTTGGTACATATTTTGCTCCCGAAACGATACCGACGACTCTATATCCAGATTCTGGACATTCATGAAAATATTCGGCGAGACTTGTAGTGTTTTTGTGATTACCGATAATAAGAGCATAGGTAACACCATGATGGCCTTTTTTCAAGAAAACTTTTCTCGTCAGATAAAGCATTGATCTGAATAGGATTAAAAAGAACGAACATAGAAGAAAAGCATATAGCGCCACTAATCTAACTGGAAAAATATTTTCATTTTTAAAAAAGCTAACAGCAATAATAGCCATAATTCCCAACCCAGATGCAATAATGAGTCGAAAATTTTCTCTCGAATGGCTATTTGAAGCTATAATTTCTTTTTTGTATAGCCCTAGCGCTGCTAAAGTTACAATCCAAATCGGTATCAAAAACAAAAGTGTTGACATGAAATCTATTGATCGTTCATTAAAGTAATATGGTCTGGAATCAATATTGGTTCGAATAAAGAATGCAAAAACATAGGAGAAAATTATTGCGCAAATATCGGTAAATACAATTGCGATTTTAAAGAGGTTTTCCGATTTTTTACTCATGATATAATTATAACATGAGTAAGGGAAAAGTTTTAGTTACTGGGGGGACTGGATATATCGGTTCGCACACCGTAGTTGAATTAATAAATAATGATTATGAAGTCGAAATACTTGATAATCTTTTCAATAGTAAAATAGAAGTCTTAGATAAAATTCAAGAAATTACTAGAATAAAACCAGTTTTTCATAAAGTTGACTTATTAGACTTCGAGGGAATACAAGAAGTGTTCAAGAAAGGTAATTTTGATTTTGTTTTACATTTTGCTGGATTAAAAGCTGTTGCCGAATCAATTCAGCAACCTTTGAGATATTACGAAAACAATATTGGTGGAACATTGAATCTCCTGAAATGTATGACAGAATTCAATGTTAAAAAATTTGTGTTTTCATCTTCCGCAACGGTCTATGGCGCGCAAGACGAAACTGAGTTCATCGAGACAATGACGACCGGTAAGGGCATTACTAATCCATACGGCGAAACAAAGTTTATGATTGAGGAGATATTGAAAGATATTTCCAGGGCCAATCCCGACTTTTTTATAACTATCTTGAGATATTTTAATCCTATCGGTGCCCACGAATCTGGTCTTCTTGGTGAAAATCCAAATGATATTCCTAATAACTTAATGCCAATCGTGATGAGGGTCGCATCTGGAGAAATTCCAGAGCTTTCCATATTCGGAAACGATTATCCAACTCCGGACGGAACTTGTATTCGTGATTTTATTCATGTCGTCGACCTTGCGAGAGGCCACCTAGCCGCAATGGACAAAATGAATCCTGGTGTCCAGATTTATAATTTAGGTTCCGGAAAAGGCACCTCAGTTCTTGAACTTATTAATGCATTTGAAAAAATAAGTGGTAAAAAACTTCCTTACAGAATTGTCGAACGACGCGATGGTGATTTGGCTGAAATGCACGCAAACGCATCTTTGGCTTATGAGAAGCTTGGATGGAAGACTGAACTTTCCGTTGAGGATGCGGTGCGAGATACTATTAATTATCTCGCTCGTTTTACCGATCGGTAATGAGAAATCCTCCAACGAAGACGAAGTAATTTCAATAGAATTTTGTTTCTGATTGTTTGTTCATTTCCAACCCATTCCAAGACATCCTGGTAACTCTTTTCCCAATTTTCCCATTTTGTCGACGAACTTCTTACAGTGCTTGTTTCGGTGCCAAAATAATAATAATATAGAGGTTTTAAGACCAACTTTATCTTACAATCTCCTGCGGCTTTTAGATATTGCAAAACAAAATGAGTATCTTCAGCAAAATCCCTGCCTTCATCGAATTTTAAATTATTTTTTTTGATGATTTCGGCTTCATAAATCTTGTTAACAGACGAGTACATACGGCCGTCAATGACAAGCATCCGAAGAATATAAGCTGTTAGTGTTTCGTTTTTTCCGCGTTTTATTTTTTTTAGATAAACATCATTCGTTTCATTTGTTTTTACTCGATAATATTTGACGCCAGTAACTGCTAATTTATTTTCCGCATCTTCTTTAATGCCACCATAAAGCTCTGTGAGATACGATCTTGAAACAAAGTCGTCAGAATCAAGGAAAATAATATATTTCCCTTTTGCCTTTTTAATACCATAGTTTCTAGCTGACGCCGCACCACCATTTTTCTTTGGAAAAATCTGCAGACGAGTATCTTTAATGGTGTTTAGGACTTTGAGGCTATCATCTTTTGAACCATCGTCGACGGCAATAATTTCAATATCTTTATATTTGTCTTTTAGGAGTTGCGTGATTAATTTTTTTGCAGTGACGCCGGTATTGTAAATGGGAATAATAATTGAAATAAGATCTTTGTTCATGAAGCAATAATAACATTTTTATGTTAAAATATATATACGATGGCCATACCTAGAGTTTTAAATAAGAAAAATCGTATTTTATTAAAGGAATTGACGAAGACCGATTTTAAACTTCGATACCAAGGCTCCGTGCTTGGATATCTTTGGGCGCTTCTTCGACCACTAATGCTTTTTGCAATTTTATATATCGTTTTTTCCAAACTATTGCGACTCGGAAATGATATCCCACATTATCCAGTTTATCTTTTGACCGGCACGACACTCTGGAGCTTTTTTTCCGAATGCACCAGTCAAGGCATCCAGGCGATAGTGAACCGCGGAGATCTATTAAGAAAAATTAGTTTTCCGAAATATATTGTTGTTGTCTCAGCTACCTTAACTGCTGTTATTAATCTTCTGATTAATCTCGTTGTCATCATAATTTTCGCATTAATCAACGGGGTTTCACCGAGTCTTACTTGGCTGTTAGCTATATTCCCTATCCTTGAACTTTATCTTCTTTCGCTTGGCATTTCTTTCTTGCTCGGAGCAATCAATGTTAAATATCGCGACGTGACTTCCATTTGGGAAGTTTTGATGCAAGCCTTGTTTTACGCGGTACCAATTATCTATCCAATTTCTATGGTTATAAATAATGCCGGTGCTTTAGGTGAGTTCGCGGCAAAAATTATCTTAATGAATCCAATTTCGCAAGCAATACAAGATACGCGATTTTTGTTAATTACCAACGAAACAATCACTACGTGGAATTTTTTGGAGAATCCAATTCTTACAATTATTCCAGTATTACTCGTTCTGATTATTCTCGCTCTAGCAGCGGTATATTTCAGAAAGAAATCTAAGTTCTTTGCGGAGGAGATTTAATGAAGAGAGAAATTGGAAAAAGAGTTGAGATTTTTAGTAATAGCGATATTGCAATTTCCGTTGACAATCTTCATAAAAGTTTTAGGTTGCCTACGGAGCGTGCATGGGGATTAAAACAAGCCATATTTAATCGACTTCGTGGTATTAAAGGATTTAAAACCCAAAAAGTCCTTAAGGGTCTTGATTTCAAAATCAAGAAGGGTGAGTTTGTTGGTATTGTTGGGCGAAACGGCTCTGGAAAATCAACATTACTAAAAATTCTCGCTGGAATTTATTATCCTGAGAGAGGTAAGATTACCATAAACGGAAATTTGGTTCCATTTATCGAGCTTGGTGTAGGGTTCAATCCTGAGCTTTCAGGACGTGAAAATGTTTATTTGAATGGCGCCTTACTCGGTTTTTCTAACGAAGAAATGGATAAAATGTATGATGAGATCTGGAAATTTGCAGAGCTTGAGGATTTTCAAGATCAAAAACTAAAGAACTATTCTTCCGGAATGCAGGTTCGCCTAGCCTTTTCTATTGCTATTCGTGCCAAGGGAGATATTTTAGTACTTGATGAGGTTCTTGCCGTCGGAGATGCGGCATTCCAAGAAAAATGCAACGATTATTTCGCATCGCTACATGGCAACCAGACTGTTATTCTCGTCACACATTCGATGGAAGCCGTTGAAAGATTCTGCGATCGAGCCATTCTTATTAATGATGGAAAAATCGAATTAGACGGACAACCAAAAGAGGTTGCTAATGCTTATCGAAAGCTTTGGGACTAGAGTGTGATTTTCCTGAATATTCTGTAAAAAAAAGATCTTTTTGTACCTGTCATTAATAGGTATATCTTTAATTTTTTGGTAAGGAATTGGTTTTGCGATAAACTTTTTTTGTTATCTTTTATCCATTTAAAATATTCTTCTTCGTATGGGATTTTTTTAGCAAGCATTGCATCAATAAGAGAGTAATATGCGAGAAGCTCTGCGATTTCAGCAGCATCACTGAGCGATTTACTATCTGAAAAATATCTTTTCGCCTCCTCTGCAGCTCGTAGTTTATATCCAAGACTTTTTGCTAATTTTGTCGACGTAGTGATGCTTCCGCTTCTTTTATAATAATTGTAAAGGGGGGGTTTTATATAGGATACTTTTTCTGCTTTCGAATAAAGTTTATAGGTCGTGAGAGTGTCTTCATGTATTTCGTTTTCGGGGTAAAAAATATTGTTTCCGACAAAAAGATTTTTTTTATAAAGTTTGTTGCATGCAATTATATCGACATTTTCTTGTCTGGTCAGCAACTGGATCGTTGCATTTGTGCCATTAATAGTTTTTTCATAATTGCATCCGGTTTTTTTATTGGACGCCGTTATCGTGGTAAATCCACAAACACTAATGTCGCTTTTATGTTGTTTTATATTTAGAATATTGCTTTCAATGAAGTTTGGTTCAATGATATCATCCCCATCAATAAAAGCAATATATTCTCCTTTTGCGCTCTTTATTCCTGTATTTCTTGCTGCAGATAATCCCCTATTGTGCTGAGAAATAATTTTTATTCTTTTATCTTTTTTTGCCTTTTGTTCGAGAATTTTTTTTGTATTATCTGTCGATCCATCATTTATTACGATTATTTCTAGCCGTTCATATGTTTGATTGACAACAGAATTAATACATTTTTCTACATATTTCTCGACATTATACGCTGGGATGATAATTGAAACTAGATCGTTCATTTTTTACCTAATAGTTTCCGCGATAATTCAAGCGCATTCAAAATAGTTACATCCATATCCCAATATCTATAGGCCCCCAATCTACCGCCAAGAATAATATTCGGAAACACACCTTTAAGCTTCTCGACATATTTGCCGTAGAGTTTTTCATTTTCCTCATTATTAATTGGATAATATGCTTCGCCACCTTTTTTAAAGTCGGCTGGATATTCACGACAGATTATACAGATATCCTGGTTAATTACTTCTGGTTCATGTATTTGGTAATATTTATAGTCATGAGTGCGCGTATATGGCACATCCGCATCAGCCTCATTTATGACCGCCTCACCAAGAGTATTAGTTGTTCGTTCTTCTTCAAATAATAAACTACGATAAGGTAGAGGGCCAAATTCATAATCTAATAACTCATCGATTTGACCACAAAAGATAATCGGTTTATTTATTAGATAATTATCTTTTATAATATCCTTGAAATCAACACTAAGTCTCAGTTCAATGTTTTCATTTTTGAGCATATTTTCTACAAGTTTTCCGTAACCTTCTTTTGGAATTCCTTGATGTTTTGCTGATGCAAAATATCTATTATTATGATCAAAGCGAACCGGGATACGCCTAAGAATGTCTGCGCTTATTTCTGTTGCATGAGTAGACCATTGTTTTTCCGTATAATGCTTCAAAAAAGCCGCATATAATTTTCTACCGACCAGCGATAGCCCTTTTTCTTCAAAATTTTTAGGTGTAATTATTTTTTCCTTATCCGCCTCTTTTTTAACAAATATTTCTGCTTCTCTCGCATCCATATTTGTGCCATAGAGCATATTGATGGTGTCAAGATTAATTGGCATTGGGTATAATTGGCCTTCGTGTCTCGTATGAACAGTATGAACGTAATCATTAAAATCACCAAATGTTGTTATATAGTTCCACACTTCGTCATTTTCCGTATGAAAAATATGAGAGCCATATTTATGAATTTCAATGCCCGTATCTTTGTCGCGATAACTATAGGCATTTCCCGCAACATGATCTCTCCTGTCCATGATTAGTATTTTTTTTCCCGCGGTTGCCAATCGTTCCGCAATAGTTGCGCCAAAGAATCCTGCGCCGACAACAATGTAATCAAATTCTTTCATCCTAATCCTTTCTCTTTTAATTTATTCTTATTTCTGCCAATAAAAAGTCTGAGCTTATATTTTGGCGTAATATCCTTTAAAAGTCCAAGGTTACTGTTTAATATATCTTCTTTAAACCTCTTATATTCTCTTCTTTCTTTTTTCGTTAGGTTTGTGTTGTAGAAATAAATCCAATAATGCGTCTTTATTATTTTCCTTAAACGATATATTAAAATCTCTTTCTTGTCTTCATCTGGGCATTCTTTGGCTAGCCTTAAGACAGAAAAGATTACTCGCTCATGATGCTTACGATTCTTAAACATCTTATTGCTATTCATACTCTGTTCATCACGACCAATAAAATACTGATAGACATCTATTGGGGTAGCAATAAAATTATTTGCCATTAAAATACATTTCGCAACATATTCTTGATCTTCATAGAATGTTTTTTCAAGCAAGCCTTTACCCCAATTTTTCTTAAGCAGTTCAGTTTTTATCGCGATCGTATGGAGCGAAAGGATATTGAGTTTATTTGGATCGTCATTTGGCATTGAATTTATTTCGGAAAAATCGAGTTGTTCATTTGTTTTAAATTGTCCAAATTTAAATGGAGTTATCTGATTTTCGTTTGTGTTGTTTATTGAGAATTCTGTTAGAACAATATCGGCATCTTGCTTTTCCAGAAAATTTAGATATTTGTTTAGATTATTACTATTAAACCAATCGTCCGAATCAAGAATACGGATGTATTTCCCTGAAGCAATTTCTAAGCCCGCATTTATTGCGGATCCATGTCCCCCGTTTGCCTTGTCGACTATTTTTATATTTTGATAATTTTTCTTATATTTTTTTGCAATCTTAAGAGTATCATCAAAGCTTCCGTCATTGACTATTATTACTTCAACCTTTTTTTGTGCAACCAAAATACTATCAAGGCAGCGACTTAAATATTTCCCAGTATTATACGACGGAATAATAATAGAAAGATTATTTTGCACACGAGAGCTCATCAAGGATTGCTCCAACTATTTTTTCACTCGCAAAACCGTCACCGTATGGGTTTTTAGCATTTGACATGGCTTGATATTGTTTTTCATCTTCTAATAGATTTTTTGCAGCCTGATATATGTCTTCTTCATTTGTTCCGGTCAATTTTAATGTTCCAGCTAAAACTCCTTCTGGACGCTCAGTCGTATCACGTAATACTAGTACTGGTTTACCCAATGACGGAGCCTCCTCTTGAACACCACCACTATCGGACATAATGAAATAGGATTTTTCCATAAAATTATGAAAATCAACAACATCAAGCGGCTCGATGAGTTTAATATTTCGTACATTTCCTAAAATATCGCGTGCAATTCCTTGAACTTTTGGGCTTAGATGAACAGGATAAACCACCACTATATCGGGATTTTCATTCACTATTCTTTTGATAGCATTAAATATATTCTTCATTGGTTGGCCAATGTTTTCGCGACGATGCGCTGTAACTAGAATGATTTTTTTATCATCTCCTATTTCGTCCAAATATTTATTTGAATAATCTTTCGTAATTGTTGTTTTCAGTGCATCAATAGCAGTATTTCCAGTAATAATAATTTTTTGGTTTTTATTTAATTTAAAAATATTATCAGCACTTTGTTGTGTTGGCGCAAATAAATAGTCAGAAACAGCATCTATGATTTGGCGATTTATCTCTTCGGGAAATGGAGATTCTTTGTTAAAGGTTCGAAGGCCAGCTTCAACATGGCCAATTTTAATATGCTGATAAAATGCGGCTAGCGAAGCCGCCATTGCAGTTGTCGTATCACCGTGAACCAATACTATGTCTGGCTTTTCTTTATTTATAATTTGCTCTATTTTTTTTATTACTTCGGAAGTTATATCGGATAGTGTCTGGCTAGGTTTCATAATATTTAGATCATAATCTGGAATTATATTAAAAGCATCTAGAACTTGATCTAACATTTCTCTATGTTGCGCAGTAACGCATACTATTGATTTTATTGTTTTGTTATTTTTCTGCAATTCTTTTACGACTGGAGCCATTTTTATTGCTTCTGGCCTCGTGCCAAAGACTGATAGTACCTTAATTTTTTCCATTTACTAGCTCCTCTACTGTTTGATCAAAATTTTTAGAAACATTAATTGCATCATATT
This sequence comes from Candidatus Nanosyncoccus sp., assembly GCA_045641545.1. Lineage (GTDB taxonomy): Bacteria > Patescibacteriota > Saccharimonadia > Saccharimonadales > Saccharimonadaceae > Nanosyncoccus. The sequence continues at coordinate 2,428 of JAZUHD010000001.1, read as the reverse complement.
GAGTTATGACTTTTTTATTAAAAGGTTCCGGGACATAGTTTTGGTATATTATTTTGGATAAATAAAGAAGGATATTTTCTGCACTATGAGTCACAACTATTCCGCCTTTAGTTTTACTAAGTATAGATGCAGCAGCTCCTTTTAGTTGCGTTATTGCAAAAATATTATTTTGCGCACCAAGATAATCCGCAAGCTTAGCTGGAAAATAAATATATTCATCCAATACACCGTTAAAGTTCGCATCGATCAATAGATTCCAATCCGCATTTATTGCTTGTAGAAGACTTTCTTTATATGTAATATCTTTATGAATTCGTACCAAATCATCTATCTCATGACCAAAAATAAATTCTCTATCTTTCGCTCCAACATGCCCGAAAAAATGAAACTCAACTTTATCGGATAAATCACTGTCATTTTTTTTCATTTTTTCTATGGCTCGAAGTAGCGCTTTGGCATTTCTAAGCTCATCCAAATGGCCGGTATAGACAAATTTTATTTTTTTATTTTGTCCGTCTTGTTTTTTTTGCGGATAAAGTCTTTTATCAAATGAGTGGTTTACGACTACGCCTTTTTCTTTATATTTTTGATATTTTTTTGGAGAAAAAGCTCTTTTATACTGAAATTCATTATTAAGCAATATTATGTCGGCATTTTTAAATACATCGTCGTTTAGTTTTTCAAATTTTTCAGAAACAATCCATGAATCTTGGCATTCTTTATTCCAAATATATTTTTTAGCTAATCTCGTTGGTGATAAGAAAACTTTAGCGGCTTTTGCGAGAGAAAGGTTCTCTTTAATAATATATTCTCTAAGAAAATATGGGTTACCGGTTTTTTTCTTTTTTTCAATATATGGAGAATCGACAATTGGGTCCCCAAAAGACGCAATCCATTTTATCTCTGGACATTGTCTTTTAATTTCTAGGGCAATTTCATGAGCATCCTCCGGTAATATTCTTGACATAATAAAATCATATTCATCTTTGTGCTCAATAAAATATTTAACGGCATTTTGACGCCATTTTTCTCTATTACTATTTTCATGTTGAATGACATGAACATTATTTGAGGATAGTTCTTTTTCGTCAACTTGTCGATCCCATATATCTTTTTCATAATTTTTCTTCGTCCAGACATCATAAGTGTTTTTTGAATTACTCAGAAGTTTATAGGTTACTAATCCTTCAGAGGAGTTTCCTGGCGGATAAAACCAACTAATTACAAAACCTTTCTTCATATAGTCCTCCTAATCAAAGCAACCCCTTTCATTAAGCGTGTTTTATATATTCGTGACAATTTAAATTTTAGCCGTTTTGGGGTGGAGAAGTCCGTAAATTTTTCCTTTAAATATTTGTCGAATTGTATTATTTCTCCTTTTTCCGCTTTCGTCATTTTTTTTCTACCTAGATAGTTATCATATTGAGTTTCAATCATTAACGAGATTTGTTTAAAAAGTACTTTTTTGAGAGTGTTTTTTAAGGTTGTATTATACTTCTCTAATAGCCATTTTAAGACTCGCTCATGATCGTTTCTATGTCTATATAAACCTTCCGTGCTAACGCTTTGTTCTGGTCTACCAATAAAGTATCGGTAAATATCAAGATCATATTCAATAAATGTATCGGCGCATTCTATTATTTTTGCGACGTATTGTTGGTCGACAAAAAATGTTTTCTCTAATAACCCTTCCCCCCAATTTTCCAAAAGTTTTTTTGTCTTAACTGTCATTGAATGCATAGAAAATCTAAAGAAGAAATTTTCATCATTAATCATCTTCTCTGCAACTTTAATACTTTTAATGGTATTTTTCTCTTTATTGCTAAAAACAAATTTTGTTTCTTTCTCTTTATAAAGAATATCTTGTTCATAATTCGTAATAACAATATCTGCCGTTTCTTTTTTTAGTCGTTTGATGTATTCTTGAAAGTCAACTATATTAACCCAATCATCTGAATCTACCACTCTCAGATATTCACCGGTTGCCTTTTTAATGCCGACATTAATTGTTGAACCATGGCCGCCATTCTCTTTTTGGATTAGTTTAATTGTTTTAGGATATTTTTTACAATAATACTGAACATTACGCACAGTGTCGTCACAACTTCCGTCATCGACAACGATAATTTCAATATCATCAAGTATTTTTGTGTTATATATGAGGCTATCCAAGCACCTATTAATGTATAGTTCTGTGTTGTAGGCAGGAATAATTATAGACAAAATCTTCATTTGATAATAATAACATACCCGTATTTATATATCTAGTGTTATCACCCATGCTCCTTTTTTTTCGGTCCAATATATTCTTCCTTTTTCGAATTCTTGATACGTGGCTCCATTCTGGTCTTTTTGTTCGCTACTTTTTGGATATCCTAATTCTCCCCATTCAGATCCTAGTTTTGCCCACAAAGCATATATACCACCA